>JAYTDH010000430.1:0-3242 GCA_043736095.1 Gemmatimonas sp. | reverse complement strand
TCAACCTGCACCGCACACTTGCCCGGAGACTCCGATGACACGCCCGTGTACGATTTCACTCACGATCGCCTTCGCCGCGCTTGCAGTCCTCACCTCACCCGCGCTCGCGCAGCACGGAGGCGGTGCGGCGCCCCGCACGACCTCCACTGCGCCGCGAGAGGCCACACAGTTCGACTTTCTCGTCGGCCAGTGGGAGGTGACCGTTACGCCAAAGGCCAGCAGTCTCGGCCAGCGCATTCACGGCACACCGCGACTGAGCGCCATCTGGAAGGCGTGGCGGGCGATGGACGGGTTCGGGATCGAAGATGAACTCCGGATTGTCGACGGCTCGGGGAATCCGAATGCGTTCCTGCGCACGACCCGACTCTACGACGCCGCACAGCGCAAATGGACGCAGATGTCGCTCGATGTGTACCGGGCCCGCTTCACGCCGGCGACTGCCGAATGGACGGATTCAGAGATGCGGATCCGTAGCATGGGTCGCGATGCCGATGGCGCCGCGTATGTTCAACGGGTGCGATTCTACGACATCACCCCGACGAGCTTCAAGTACCAGGCCGATCGCTCCACCGATGGGGAGCAGAGCTGGGAGACGGCCGTGCTCCGCATGGACGCGCGCCGCGTGACGGCGACCGCACCGCGATGAGCGCGACCCGTGCGCGCGGGTGGTTTGCACTTCAGCTCGCGATTGGCTGGCTTCCTGTGCTCGCGCTCTACGCCACCACGATGTATGTGGTGCACGGCGTCCCGCTCGACACCGCGTTGGTGGTCTCGGCGCGCGCGATTATCGGCGCGGCGTTGCTCGGGGTGTTGGTCCTGCGCCTCGTCGAGCGCACACCGTGGCCCCGACCAGTCCGGTTTGGATTCATCCTTCTGCATGTCGCGGCGGCAGTCGGCTACGCGGTGTCGTGGGTCGCACTCTCGAACATTGTAGAGAGCATCTTCCGCGGACGATTCGCGATCATCGCGCCGGAGCTGCTCGCTCCATTCATCCTGCTCGGCATCTGGCTGTATATCGCGGTGGTGGGTGTCTCATACGCCGTCGAGGCCACCGCGCGTGCGGCGCGTGCCGAGGCCGCCGCGGTGCGCGCGCAACTCGCGGCGTTGCGCGGCCAACTCAATCCCCACTTCCTCTTCAACGCGTTGCACACCGTCGTGCAGCTGATTCCCACCGCGCCAGATCGTGCGGCCGAAAGCGCCGAGCTGTTGGCGAGCTTGTTGCGCACCGTGCTCGAAGAAGATCGCGACCGCATCACGCTGCGGGAGGAGCGCGCGTTCGTGGAGCGATACGCGGCGCTGGAGCGTGTGCGGTTCGATGAACGCCTCATCGTCTCGTTCAACGTGCCCGACTCGGCAGTGGACGCGCTCGTCCCCGCGTTCGCGCTCCAGACGCTTGTGGAGAATGCCGTGCGGCATGGTGCGGCCTCGCACATCGCGCCGACGCACATCACGATCTCGGCGCATCACGATCGACAATCGTTGACGCTTATCGTCACAGACGACGGCGCCGGGGCCGATCTCACTACCGTACCAACAGCGGGGAGTACCGGTCTTCGTCGCCTGCGCGAACGGCTCGACGCCCTCTACGGCACTCGCGCAGCACTCTACTGCACTAGCCGCGCTGGCGAGGGCTTCACCGCGCGTCTCACGCTGCCGTTAGAGATGCCCTCCGAACTGCGTCACCAAAGCGGAGTCGACGCCGAATGAACGGTGGACAGCGCGTGCGAGTCGTCATCGCGGACGACGAGTCGATTGCCCGCGCGGGGTTGCGGCGGATGCTCGGTGCCTTCGACTGGATCGAAGTCGTCGGCGAGGCGGCCCACGGCCTCGCCGCGGTCGAGGCAATCGAGACATTGCATCCCGAACTCGTCTTTCTCGATATCCAGATGCCAGGACTGCTCGGAACGGCCGTCCTCGGACGACTCACGCAGCGGCCCTTCGCCGTCTTCACCACCGCGCATGCAGAGCATGCCGTGACCGCGTTCGAGCTTGGCGCGGTGGACTACCTCCTGAAGCCCTTCGGTGCCGCACGGCTCGCCGCGACGATGGAACGCGTCCGCGCCGCGCTCGGTGAGCCCGCGGCAGACGCCCCAGTGGATCGGCTCGGTGAAGTGCTCGGCCACGGCCCGTTGCAGCGACTTTTCATTCGCAGTGGGAGCGCGATCGCACCTCTGCCCGTGGCCAATGTCCTCTGGTTTGAAGCCGACGGCGACTATGTCATCGCCCACACAGAGCGCGGACGTCACGTGCTCTCGCTTTCGCTGTCGCGGCTCGAGGCCCGACTCGACGCCAAACGCTTCACGCGCATCCATCGCACGCACATCGTGAATCTCGATCACGTGCTCGCATTCCGGCGGCACGGGAAGGGCGGGATGATCGCCGAGCTGAGAGGCGGTGCATCGCTGGCCGTGAGTCGCGCGCGGGCGCAGGAGTTACGGCGACTCGGCGTCTGAGTAGAGCGCGGCCACAATAGAAGCGCTCCACATTTCCCGTCGGACTCGAACAGGTCCGCATCACGTAACATGAGCGTTCCAACTCGGTAAGTCTGTTTGTCTCGAGCGGCGGCCGACGCATTGTCACTGCGTGACCACGACGACCTCGGCCTCGCTGCCTATCTCCGCCATCCCCGTGGAGCGCGTGCTCCACCGCGCATGGGATGAGCGTGAGCGCTTTGCGACCTTTGACGCGCGGTATCGCCATGTGCAGGACGCAGCGATCATCGCAATCGATCGCGAGGCCGACCGTTGCCGCGATGTGACGGGCTTCGATGGCGCGGGCGAGCACGGCCCTGTGCCGGGGACGCTCGATGCGATGTCGGTTGACGCGGTACAGAGGCGTATTGGCGACGGCCGCAAGCCGGTGACGACTCCGCCCGCGATCGCGGCCGTGATCGCTACGCCTTCTGTCGCCTCCGTGCCGGCCGCACCCGAGGTGCGAGCGTCGCGCGCCGTCAATCGACAGCGCGCAATTCGCGCACACGGCCGCGCCACCAGGAGGCGGGGCTGCTGCAGTCATTCCTGCAACTCGACCCCGATCACCAGAAGATGGCCATCGGCGGCGGACTGCTGGCGATTGTGCTCGCGGTCTTCCTCGCGATGCGCGGGCCATCAGGCGGAGATCCTGAGTCGCGCGCGTTCGCGGCGTTGGCCGACACCACAGGCGCCGCGCATGCGACAACGCACGCACAGCGTGAGGAGGTCCCGCTTCCCGACAGCTCCGTCGCGCGCCTCGGCGCCGATGCG
>JAYTDH010000429.1:0-11738 GCA_043736095.1 Gemmatimonas sp. | reverse complement strand
GCGGCGCGCGGCGTTGTCAAAACCTCAGAGGAGTTCCGTGGCGCGCTTCGGGAGTTGATCGCGGCCGCCCTGCGCACGGGGAATGCCGACGCCACGCTCCGGATGGCCGCCGAAGGGCCGACCGTCATCCTGATGCTCGGTGTGAATGGTGCAGGGAAGACCACCACAATCGGCAAACTCTCGGCGCGTCTTCGCGCGCAAGGCAAGACCGTGCTCGTCGGCGCCGGAGATACCTTCCGCGCCGGAGCGATTGATCAGCTGCGGGTCTGGGCGGAGCGCACCGGAGCAGAGTTCGTCGGGGCGGCGCCGGGGTCTGATCCGGCGGCCGTGGCCTTTCAGTCGATTGATGCCGGCGTCGCGCGCGGTGTGGATGTCATCATCATCGACACGGCGGGGCGGCTGCACACCAGTGGCTCGCTCATGGACGAGTTGAAAAAAGTGCAACGCGTGATTGCGAAGCGCCTTCCTGGCGCGCCACACGAAGCGTTGCTCGTGCTCGATGGCACGGTGGGGCAGAATGCCGTGCAGCAAGCGAAGCAGTTCCGTGAGGTTGTGCCATTCACGGGGCTCGTCGTCACCAAGCTCGATGGCACCGCGCGCGGTGGCGTGGTGGTCGCTGTGCACGAAGCCGTGGATGTCCCGGTGAAGTTCCTCGGCTACGGAGAACAATCGGGTGATCTCAAGCCCTTCGACGCCGCCGAATTCGCGGCGGAGTTGCTGGAGGGATGACGACCTCCGCCAGCGGGGGCCCACGGCGCACGCTGGAGATGTCGGTGGAGTTCCTCACCGGCGTGGGACCGCGGCGTGCTGAGGCGCTCCGTCGGCTGAACATCTTCACCGCGCGCGATCTCCTCTTCCACGTGCCGCATCGGTACGAGGACGCGAGCACCGTCGCACCGATCGCGAGATTGCGCGTCGGGGACGACGCCACGGTCATCGGCACGGTGATCTCCAAGGGGATCCTCCCCACTCGCAAAGGGCTGCGGATCTTTCAAGCGGTGGTGCAGGACAGCTCGGGAATGATAGAGGTCGGCTGGCCGGGCCAGCCCTGGCTCGACCGGCAGATCCAGAAGGGAGATCAACTGCTCCTGAGCGGCCCCGTGCGCTTCTATCACGGCCGCCAGCTCGCGCCGCGCGAGTTCGTGAATCTCGGGGCCGATGGCGACGCGACCGGCGCGGGGCGCGTGCTCGCCGTCTATCGCGCGACCGAAGGGCTCTCCTTCAAGATGATCCGCACGCTCATCGAGCAGCATCTCGATGCGCTGTTGCCGATGGTGCAGGAGTATCTACCTCCCGCGTTGCTGGCGGAGGCGGGACTCCCATCGCTCCCCGATGCGCTGCGCGCGATGCATCGCCCGTCGTCGGTGGCGGAGGCGCAGACGGCGCGCGCGCGGCTCGCGTACGAGGAGTTGCTGTTCGTGCACCTTTTGCAGCGCCGCGCGCACGAGTTGGCCAAACAGGCGCGCGATGGCATCCGCTTCGTCAACAAGAAGGAGCTGACGACGAAGTTCCGTGCCGTGCTGCCGTTTGAACTCACCAAGGCGCAGGTGCGGAGCGTGCGGGAGATTGTCGCCGATATGTGCATGCCCGAGCGGATGCATCGGCTGCTTCAAGGGGACGTGGGTTCGGGGAAAACAGTCGTGGCGGTCTTCGCCTCTCTGCTCGCGCTGGAAAATGGTTATCAGGTGGCGGTGATGGCGCCGACCGAATTGCTCGCCGAGCAACATGTGCGGACCTTCGGAGCACTGCTTGCGCCGCTGGGGATTGTGCCGGTGCTGATCACCGGGAGCCGGAGCGCGAAGGAGCGGAAGCTCGCCGCCGCGCGCCTCGAGAGCGGGGAGCCGCTGATCGCGATCGGAACGCACGCGCTCCAGATGGAGGGGACGAAGTTCGCCAAGCTCGGACTCGCCATCATCGACGAGCAGCATCGCTTCGGCGTGGAGCATCGACGCGCGCTGGTGGAACGCGGGGCGAAGGGCGAGAAGCCGGATGTCCTCCTGATGTCGGCGACGCCGATTCCGCGGTCGCTCGCGCTGACGATGTATGGGGATCTCGACGTGAGCATTCTCGACGAACGTCCTCCGGGTCGACAGCCGGTTACCACCGCGTTCCGTCCGGAGTCGGCGCGCGACCGTGTGCTCGCGTTTATCGAACGGCAACTCGCCGAGGGACGGCAGGCGTATCTCGTGTATCCGTTGATCGAAGAATCGGAGAAGAGCGCGTTGAAGGCCGCGACGAAGGCGTTCGAGGAATTGCAGGAGGGTCCGCTTGCCGGCCGGCGTCTCGCACTCTTGCACGGCAAGATGAAGCCCGATGAGAAGGATCGAGTGATGCGCGCGTTTCGCGATGGGGACCTCGACGTGCTCGTCGCCACAACAGTGATTGAGGTCGGGATCGACGTCCCCAATGCGACGGTGATGGTCGTGGAGCATCCGGAGCGGTTCGGGCTCTCGCAGTTGCATCAGTTGCGCGGACGCGTGGGACGCGGCGCGGCCGAGTCGTACTGCATTCTGCTCGGCGATGTTGCGCCTGAGGTCACTGCGCGGCTCGCACCCTTTCTCGAGACCGAGGACGGATTCGAGATTGCGCGGGCCGATCTTGAGCAGCGCGGGATGGGTGACCTGTTTGGTGAGCGGCAGAGTGGCGTGCCGATGTTCAAGGTCGCGGATCCGCTGCGTGATGAGGAGCTCAGCGAGATTGCGCGGCTCGGGGCGGTGCGGTTGTTGGAGCAAGATCCGGAACTCAAGCGGCCCGAGCACAAGGGGCTGCACGAGACGCTTCGGCGTTCGTATGGACGGGCTATGGAGCTGTTTCGCGTGGGGTGATCTGGTCGCGCCCAGTCGTTACGCGCGGTGATGGGATCACGTAACTTTGGCCGATGCACTTCTCGCGCGCCCTGCGGCTCGGCTCTCTCGTAGTTCTCATCGCACCACTCGCGCTCGGTGCGCAGACTGACTCCACGCCCCGCCCGCGCGTTCTGGTGCTTGCCACCGGTGGCACGATCGCCGGCGTGCAACGGGCCCCCGGTACACTCGGTGACTATCGCCCAGGGACGCTCACTGCCGAACAGATCATCGCCTCAGTGCCCGAACTCTCGCGGTATGCGCAGGTCGAAGCCGAGCAGTTCAGTAATGTGGCGAGCACTCTCATCACACCGGATCAATGGCTCGCGCTCTCGCGCCGAATCAACACCGTCCTCGCCACGCGCCCGGAGATTGTCGGCATCGTGGTCACGCACGGTACGGATCGACTTGAGGAGACCGCGTTCTTCTTGTATCTCACTGTGCGATCGGAGAAGCCCGTGGTCGTCGTGGGGGCGCAGCGGCCGTCGACGGGGATCAGTCCGGATGGCCCAATCAATCTGCTGGCGTCGGTGCGCACCGCGGCCGCACCGGCGAGCGTTGGGATGGGCGTGATGGTCGTGATGGACGACCGAATTCTCTCGGCGCGTGAAGCCCGCAAACTGTATCCGCGCGCCGGAGGATTCGACGGCGGTGAGATGGGGATGCTCGGCGTCGTCGCGGGGAATGGCCCCCAGTTCTTCTTCGCCCCGACCCGTCGCCACGGCGCCGCGAGTGAGTTCGATCTCAGCGGAGTCCGGGCGCTCCCGATGGTGGATCTCGTCTTCACCTATCCAGGGGGAGCGGGACGTTCGTACGTCACGAACCCGGTGGGAATCGTGCTCGCCAGCACCGGCCTGACGTGCGATGAAACCGCGTCGTATCAGACGCTCGCACGGGCCGGCGTGGTGATTGTGGCCGCGTTTCCGAGCGGAGAGAGTGTGAATGGCGGCGAACCGCCGGCTGCCCTCACGCCGCCGGACACCCTGTCGAGTAACCTGCGTGAGAGCTGTCCGGCGCACGTCGCGTCAGGCGTCATTCGCGCGCCGCTGGTCCCCGCGATCTCCGCATCGCATCTGACGCCCCAAAAGTCGCGCATATTGCTGATGCTTGCTCTCTCGCGGACGCGCGACCTACGGGAGATCCAGCGGCTTTTCGATACGTACTGAGTCCTTCCTTCACGCTCCGCTGACGCGCAGGACTCAGCGCAGGTAAGTCGCCACGCAAGACGCGATGCGCGCGCGCTGGGACTCGGTGAGGTGCTTGGCCCCCCGCACGAGTCCGACGCAGCTTGCGCTCAGGCAATGGCAATCGAAGGGCGACGCCATCTCAAGTTCGGTCGTGTTGTAGTCGAAGGTGACGCCATCGCCCGGGGCGATATCGCGCAGCGCCACCACCATGCGATCGCGCACCCACGCGCTCGGTGCGCAGTGGTGATTGAGGTACATCCAATAGCGCGTGCGGACGCGATCCATCGCCGTCGGAGCGTCATCTGGGTCGAGGTGCTGGCCGAGCCCGACCTGAATCGAGTACCGCGTCGGGGTCCCCGTGACGCGCCCCTCAATCCGGAAGATCTCAGTGCCCGCGCGAATTGGCTCGAGCGCAATGAGACGACGCTGGTCGTGTTCGATAAGGACGCCGACCGCAGGCGTTTCGGTTTCGAGAATCACGCCCGGCGCGTGAGGGACATCGGCGTGGGCGGATACTGCGCGTAAAGGAGAGGCTGACATAGCGGATGAACTTATGGTGTTCATGCGCTTACGCCAATGTGTCTGGCGATTGACGTGCCGGATGCCGATGCCGGTGCCGGTGTAGAGGCAGGGGCGCGCACCTTGGGCGTTTCGAGGATGTTGGCTTCCCCGAATCGGCGGCGTCCTCTAGCTTTCGGAGATGATTGCGGGCGCCCCGCCAAAGCGCGGGCGCCCGCGCGCTTTCCCCTCCCGCGCCGGTCCCATCCCGCGATGTCTTCTGTTGATCCTACCCGCATCTCTGACCTTCCCGGCCTCGTCGGGTCCACTGTCACCATCAGCGGATGGGTGACGCACGTGCGATCGTCCGGCAAGGTCGCGTTCGTCGTCATGCGCGACGGCACGGGCTCGTTGCAATGCGTGATTGCGAAGAAGGAAGTCTCTGAGGAGACGTGGGCGGCCTTCGGGACGCTGACGTTGGAGAGTTCGTTCACGGTGACGGGTGAGGTCCGCGCGGATGCGCGTCAGGTCGGCGGCGTCGAGCTCGGCGTGGCGACCCTCAGCGTGATCGGTGTGAGCGGGCTCGACTATCCGATCCAGCCCAAGGAGCACGGGGTCGACTTTCTGATGGACAATCGTCACTTCTGGCTGCGCACGCCGCGCCAGGTGGCCATCATGCGAATCCGCAACGAGCTCGAACAGGCCATTCACGATTTCTTCTATGCGCGCGGCTTCCTGCGCGTCGACACTCCGATCCTCACGGCCGCGATTGGTGAGCGCTCAGGGCTCTTCGCCACCGAGTACTTCGATGAAGGGAACGCTTACCTCGCGCAGACCGGGCAGCTCTACGGCGAAGCGGCGGCGGCCGCGTTCGGCAAGATCTATACTTTCGGCCCGACGTTCCGAGCGGAGAAGTCCAAGACGCGCCGGCACCTCACCGAGTTCTGGATGATCGAGCCGGAGGTGGCGTTCAACGACACCCACGCGAATATGCGGTTACAGGAGGACTTCGTGTCGTTCCTCGTGCAGCGCGTGGTCGAGCGTCGTCCAGCTGACTTGAAGGAGCTTGAGCGCGATGTCTCCAAGCTCGAGAAGGTCAAGGCGCCCTTTCCGCGGATCGACTACACCGACGCCGTCGCGACCCTGCAGACGAAGGGCTCGGCTGTGCAGTGGGGCGATGACCTCGGCGCCGAGGATGAGGCGCTCCTCGTGGCGGACTACGAGACGCCGATCTTCATCTGCAACTACCCAAAGGAAGCCAAGGCCTTCTACATGAAGGAGAATCCCGCCGATCCGCGCACGGTGTTGTGCAACGATTGCCTCGCGCCCGAAGGGTATGGGGAGATCATCGGGGGCTCGCAGCGCGAGGATGACTACGACAAGCTCTTGCATCGCATTCACGAGGAAAAACTCCCCGTGGAGGCCTACAGCTGGTATCTCGATCTACGAAAGTACGGCACGTTCGTGCACTCGGGCTTCGGGCTCGGACTGGAGCGCACGGTGGCGTGGATCTGCGGGTCGCCACACATTCGGGAGTGCATCCCGTTCCCGCGTTTGATGAACCGCCTGCATCCCTGATGAGGCCTGAGACAATGCTCGAGATGAGGCACGATATAATGCGCGACAAAATGCGCGACACCGGGCCGCAGTCCACGTGAGCGCCTCACCGCTGGCGCGCAACGACGGGCAGCCGCTCGACCTCGAAGTCGTGCGCGGCATTCGGGTGAACAAGAGCGCGGCCGAGCGTCGTGCCGCGACGATCCCCACGCGTCGTACGGTCAAGAAGCAGTGGCAGGCGGCGTGGCTGCTCAAGGCCATCACGCTGATGGATCTCACGACGCTCAGTGGCGACGACACACCGGGGAATGTGAAGCGGCTCTGCGCCAAGGCGCGTCGCCCGATGCGTGACGATCTGCTTGAGAAGCTCGGTGCCACGGAACTTGGCATCACGGTCGGTGCAGTGTGTGTGTATCACCAGATGGTGGAGACCGCCGTGAGGGCGCTGGAGGGATCAGGCATCCCGGTGGCCGCGGTAAGCACCGGATTTCCGGCGGGCCTCTCGCCCTTCGAACAGCGCCTCGAGGAGATCCACCAGTCGGTGCGTGCGGGGGCGAAGGAGATTGACATCGTCATCACGCGCGCGCATGTGCTCACCGGCAACTGGGAAGCGCTCTACGACGAGGTGAAGGCCTTCCGCAAAGCCTGCGGCGACGCGCACCTGAAGGCGATTCTCGCCACCGGCGAACTCGCGACACTCACCAACGTCGCGCGTGCGAGCTGGGTCGCGATGCAGGCCGGCGCTGATTTCATCAAGACCTCGACGGGGAAGGAAGGGACCAACGCCACCTTGCCTGTCTCGCTCGTGATGGTGCGGCAGATTCGCGAATACGAGCGCGCAAGCGGCTTCAAGGTGGGCTACAAGCCCGCCGGTGGCATCCGCACCGCCAAACAGTCCCTCGACTACCTGTTGCTCATGAAGGAAGAACTCGGTGACCGTTGGTTGCAGCCCGACCTCTTCCGCTTTGGCGCCTCGAGTCTGCTCACCGACATCGAACGCCAGCTCGAACACTTCGTGACGGGTCGCTATGCCGCGGCCCATCGCCACCCGATGCCCTGACCTGGAACACCGATGCCCAGTGTAGCTGAAATCTTCCAGTCGATGGACTACGGGCCCGCGCCGGAGAGCGACGCCGAGGCGCGCGCCTGGCTCGCCAAGCACGGCGGCAAGTTCGGACACTTCGTGAACGGCGCGTTCGGCAAGGTCGGGACGACCTTCGACGTGTTCGATCCGAGCACCACGCAGCTCCTCGCCAAGGTGACGCAGGGGACCACGAAGGACGTGGACGCCGCGGTGGCCTCGGCGCGCAAGGCGTACGCGAAGTGGTCGAAGCTCGCGCCGCATAGTCGCGCTCGGCATCTGTACGCGTTGGCGCGCATGGTGCAAAAGCATGCGCGGTTGTTTGCCGTGGTCGAGTCGCTCGACAACGGCAAGTCGATTCGCGAGACGCGGGACCTCGATATCCCGCTCGTGGCGCGCCACTTCTATCATCATGCGGGGTGGGCGCAACTGCTGCCGACCGAGTTCCCGGGCTATGGCTCGGTGGGCGTGGTGGGGCAGATCATCCCATGGAACTTCCCGCTGCTGATGCTGGCGTGGAAGATTGCGCCCGCGTTGGCGGCAGGGAATACGGTGGTGCTCAAGCCGGCGGAGTTCACGCCGCTCAGCGCCTTGCTCTTCGCTGAGCTTGCACACGAGGCGGGGATCCCGCCCGGCGTGATCAACATCATCACGGGCGATGGCCGCACCGGCGCCGCGCTCGTCGAGCACAATGGCGTGGACAAGATCGCCTTCACCGGCTCCACCGATGTCGGCCGCATCATTCGTAAGGCGACGGCGGGGAGCGGCAAGAAGCTCTCGCTCGAACTCGGCGGGAAGTCGCCGTTCATTGTGTACGACGATGCCGATCTCGATGGCGTCGTTGAAGGCGTGGTGGACGCGATTTGGTTCAACCAGGGGCAGGTCTGCTGCGCGGGCTCGCGTCTGCTCGTACAGGAAGGCATTCACGATCGGTTGATTGAGAAGCTGCGGACGCGGATGGAGAAGCTGCGCGTCGGCAATCCGCTCGATAAGGCCGTGGACATGGGGGCGATTGTCGCGCCTGAGCAACTCGAGCGCATCACCGCACTCGTGAAGCAGGGCCAGGACGAAGGCGCGACGATGTGGCAGCCGAGCTGGAGCGTGCCGAAGAAGGGCTGTTTCTATCCGCCGACGCTATTCACGAATGTGGAGCCAGCGAGCACCATCGCGCAGGTCGAGATCTTCGGCCCGGTGTTGGTTGCGATGACCTTCCGCACGCCGGAGGAGTCGGTCGCGCTGGCGAACAACACGCCGTTTGGCTTGGCGGCAAGCGTGTGGAGCGAGAACATCAATCTCGCGCTGGATATCGCGCCGAAGCTGAAGGCTGGTGTGGTGTGGATCAACGCGACGAATCTGTTTGATGCGGCGGCAGGGTTCGGCGGGTATCGCGAGAGTGGCTTTGGGCGCGAAGGTGGGCGCGAGGGGATGTATGAGTATCTGAAGCGGATGAAGGACGAAGGTGGGAGGATGAAAACCTCGGTGAAGCCATCGCGGATCGTTTCTTCCATCCTTCCTCCTTCAGCCTCCATCGAAGTTCCGATTGATCGCACCCCGAAGCTCTTCATCGGCGGCAAGCAGGCGCGTCCGGACTCCGGCTACTCGCGCGTGATCGTGGACCCCAAGGGGAAGCGCATCGCCGAGGTGGGCGAGGGGAACCGCAAGGACATTCGCAACGCCGTGGAGGCCGCGCACGCGGCCGCCACGGGGTGGAGCAAGTCCACCGCGCATCTGCGCGCACAGATCCTCTACTACATCGGCGAGAATCTCGGTGCGCGCGCGGACGAGTTCATGTCGCGGCTGCGCTGGATGACGGGCGCATCGGCGTCGCAGGCCAAGACGGAGTTCCAGGCGAGCGTGTCGCGACTGTTCACCTATGCCGCGTGGGCTGACAAGCACGACGGGGCGGTGCACAGCGTGCCGATTCGTGGTGTCGCGCTCCAGATGAACGAGCCCATCGGCGTCATGGCCGTCGCCGCGCCGGAAGAGGCGCCGTTGCTCGGCTTCATCTCGACCGTCGCGCCGCTCATTGCCACGGGCAACGCAGTCGTCGTGGTCCCGAGCGAGCGGCACCCGCTCAGCGCGACCGATCTCTACACCGTGCTCGAGAGCTCCGATGTGCCCGCGGGCGTTGTGAACATCGTCACCGGCGCGAGGGATGCACTCGTGAAGACGCTCGCCGAACACGACGACGTGAACGGAATCTGGTACTGGGGTTCCAAGGACGGTGTGAAGGCCGTGGAACTTGCCTCGGCGTCGAACATGAAGCGGACGTGGTGCCACGCCGGCCTCACCGATTGGCACAACACCACCGTCGGTGAGGGGCGCGAGTATCTGCGCGAGGCGACCCAGGTGAAGAACATCTGGATTCCGTACGGGGAGTAGGGTCCGCCAACGGCGTTCACCACGAAGGCACGAAGGGCTTCGATGCAACGGATGCATCGGAGCCCTTATGCCTTCGTGGTAGAAGAATCACACAGTCTTGGACGCCGCGCGCGCGCCCGCGCGATACCGCTCCAAATACGCCGTCGCCCACGACGAAAACGTCCCCGCCGCCAACTGTAATCGCGCCATGCGCATCAGTCCCACGAGATGATGCACATTGTGCAGCGACAGCATGCGTAGCCCGAGCATTTCCTCGGCTTTGAACAGATGCCGCAGGTACGCGCGGTCGTAGTGTGTGCACGTGTAGCAGTCGCACTCCTCAACGAGCGGCCGTTTATCGAAGCGGTGATCAGCCCGCTTCATCTGCACTGTCCCATCGGGTGTGAAGGCCGTGCCGTGGCGGCCCATGCGCGTGGGCACCACGCAGTCAAACAGGTCCACGCCCCTGCGCACCGACTCCACGAGGTCGTCGGGGAAGCCAACGCCCATCAGGTAGCGCGGCTTGTCGCGCGGCAACTCGGGATCGCACACATCAATCGTCGCGTACGTGTCGGGCTTCGCTTCGCCCACGCTCAGTCCACCGATGGCGATGCCATGCCAGTCGCCCGTTTGCAGGATCCCGCGGACGGAGGCGCGGCGCAACTCGGGATGAATCCCACCCTGCACAATGGGGAAGAGCGCCTGCGGTGGCGCCTCGCGTTCGGCATCGAGATCCTCCACGAGCGTCGGTGCGCCAGGCGGCAACTCCACAGGCTCGAGTCGGGCACGGCCCTCGCGCTCCAAACGGTCAAACTCCACTCGACACCGTGCCAGCCAGCGCAGCGAACGCTCCATCGCGCCCTGCGAGGCCGCGAACTCCGACTTGCCCTCGATCAACTCGTCGAGCTGCATAATCACGTCGGCGCCGAGATTGCGCTCGATGCGCATCACCGCTTCTGGCGTGTAGTCGTGCTTGGAGCCATCGAGATGCGAGCGGAACTCAATCCCTTGCTCACGCACCGTGCGATGCTTGCTCAGTGAGAAGACCTGGAAGCCACCGGAGTCCGTCAACATCGGACCTTTCCAGCGCGAGAAGGCATGCAAGCCACCAAGCGCGCGCACCGCCTTGTCGCCGGGACGCAGATACAGATGGTACGCATTCGACAGCACCATCTGCGCTCCGGTCGCCTCCACTTCCTCGACGCTCAGTCCCTTGATGGTCGCGTGCGTCCCAACCGGCATGAAGGCCGGCGTCTCCACAACGCCGTGCGGGGTCTTGAACCAGCCGCGACGCGCCGAGCCCTCATGGTCAGCCGTGCGAAAACCGAAGTTCGGAAGTTCTGCGTGAGCCGCAGAGGCGGCCTCGCGATCGACTGGCTCGCCGCTCATCCTTCCCCGCGCTTCACTTCGTCCCACAACACATCGAGTTGCTCCAGCCCCGCGGTGCGCACATCAATGTTGCGCACCGTGGCGAGCTGCTCCACCGCCTCAAAGCGACGCTGGAACTTCGCGTTCGCGCCATCGAGCGCGAGTGCCGGATGCACGCCGGCCTTTCGGCAGAGGTTCACCACGCTGAACAGCAGATCGCCCAGCTCCTCGGCGAGCTTCGCGTGGCGCGGATCAGCGGAGGGTACGCCGTGCGTGTCGAACTCGGCGCCGTCCTTGGCAATCTGCTCCTTCACCTCGACGAGTTCTTCCGCGACCTTCTCCAACGGCCCCACGACATCGGGCCAGTCGAAGCCAACGCCTGCGGCCCGTTCTTGCAGCCGATGCGCACGGTGCAGGGCGGGGAGCCCCTGCGGGAGCCCCTCGGCCAACGAACGCCGCGTCTTGGCTTTCATCTGCTCCCACGGCGTGCGCTCGGTGTCTGTCCCGTAGAGCCATGGGTGCCGTCGCGTCATCTTCCCGACCAACGAGCCCGCAACCTGCTCGGGGCCGAACGCGCCGCGCTCTTCGGCGATTACGGCGTGAAATAGCACCTGGAGCAGCACATCTCCAAGCTCGCCCGCGATCGCCGCATCGTCTCCCTCGCGGAGGGCGTCATCGAGCTCGTGCATCTCCTCGTTGAGGTAGGGGCGCAGCGACTCGTGCGTCTGGGCGCGATCCCACGCGTCACGGGCGCGGAGATCGCGCATGATGGCGAGGGCATCTTCAAGCGTGGCTTTGTCTTGCATCGCGTTTGGGTGTCCGGTACACTTCGAGATTCTGATG
>JAYTDH010000428.1:0-1703 GCA_043736095.1 Gemmatimonas sp. | reverse complement strand
ACTCGCCTCGATCTCTCCCCCGGTGAAGTCGCGGTATCCCCCAACTCGGATATCGTCATCTCCCCTGATGGCTCGATGCTCGCCTTTGCAGGGACGGTTGGCGGGGAGCAAGCCATCTACCTGCGACGGCTCGATGCGGATCCAGACTTCCGAAAGGTTCCGGGCACCGAGAGCGGGGCCTTTCCGAACTTTTCCCCCGACAATCTCTGGCTCGTGTTCCGGCGACAAAGCGACCGATCCCTCGTGAAGGTCTCGGTGGCGGGGGGAGGCGTGACCACCCTCGTGCCGGCCGGTGCGATTGATCCGTACGCGCCGCACTGGGGCGCCGACGATGCAATCGTCATGAGCGGCCCCACTGGACACTATCGTGTCGCGGCGTCAGGCGGCGCGCCGGAGCGACTCCTCAAAGTCGGCGGCATTGCACCCTTCCTCTTACCGGATGGCTCCGGCGTGCTTGGCGTGCAGGGTGGCGGCGTCGTTCTTTATGACTTCGCCTCCGACTCGGTGTATCCGCTCGTCTCGAACGCGCGGCATCCCGTGTACGTGAAGAAGACAGGGCATCTGCTCTATGTCGCTGAGGACGCTGGGCTCTTTGCGGTGTCATTGAATCTGAAGGAGCGGCGCGTCACCAGTGCGCCCGTCCGCGTGTTGGACCGTGTCGCGGCCGGGGTCTTCACTCGCGGATACTCCGTGTCCGCCACCGGCGTGCTCGTGCATCACGAAGGGGCGGCGAGAATGAGCGTCGGAGGGGCCAATGTTCTTGTGATTGTCGATCCCGGAGTCACTGCCGATACGCTGCGACTACCCACCGGCGGACGAAGCCGGCCGCGCTTCTCACCGAGCGGGCATGAGGTCGCATTTGAGACGTTCTCCCAGGCGCGAGCGGGTGACACGGACCTGTTCACCTTCGACCTGGTGAGCGGCACGCTCACTCAACTCACCTTCGACGCCGACAACGACCGTCCCACCTGGTCCGCCGATGGGAAGCGCATCCTCTTCAATCGGTCGGTGGACGGCTCGCAGTCGGGCGAAGACCTCTACGTGAAGCCGGCGGACAACAGTGCGCCGGAACAGGCCATCCTCACCATTCCGGGAAACCAGCAACCCTCGGCCTGGCTCGCCGATGGGACCATCACCTTCTTCGGTGGGACCGGCGGCAACTCAGATCTGTTCACACTTTCGCCAGCGGATAGCGGCAAGCCGAAGCCCTATCTGAGCGCGCCGTGGAATGAGATTGACCTGCAGGTCGCGCCCGATGGCAAGCTGGCCGCGTACGCCGCCTCGGAGACTGGTACCGACGAGATCTGGATTCGCGACTTCCCGGTGCCGCAGGGAAAATGGAAGGTCTCATCGGGTGGTGGGAGCGCACCGCGCTGGTCGCCCGATGGGAGTGCCATTTACTATTGGCGAGGGGGCGTGCCGGTAGACACGCTGATGCGCGTGCGCGTGGACCGGTCTCCAACTGTTGTTGTTCGCGCACCCGAGGTGGTTGTCGCACTCGATGCGAATGGTGTCTCGAATTGGGACCTGCACCCCGACGGACGGCGTTTCATCGTCGCGATGAGTCAGACGACGACAGCCCCAGTCAGTGGTCGCCCTGGGGCAGCGCCGGTCAACCGGTACTTGGTCGTGCAGAACTGGTTCCGTGAACTCAAGCGACTGGCGCCCGTTCCATGAGTGACATTCTCGCGCGCCTCACCGCC
>JAYTDH010000427.1:0-2864 GCA_043736095.1 Gemmatimonas sp. | reverse complement strand
CCTCATGGCGCTCGCCCCATCAGCTCTTCAGCCTCGCCAGCGTGAGCTTCCTGTATAACCTCGGGCATCAGGTCTTTCCGAGTGTCTTCGTGCTTTGGGCGGGTTAAGTGTTGCACTGGGATCCTCGGCAGGTCGGGTGGGCACTCGCAGCGGTGGGAGTGCTGAGCGTACTCGTGCAGGGCGGATTGGTGCGCCCGCTCGTGAAGGCCATCGGGTCGCGTCGGGCGATGCTGATTGGTGCGATTGCCGGAACCCTAGGCTTCGCCGGCTACGGACTCTCGGCAACCGTCCCTATGTTCTGGATTGCCGCGATGCTGTTCGGCCTCGCGGGGCTGATCGCTTGGCGCACGACGCGACACGATCCCGAGTGAATTCACGGATGGCGTCCCGCGCCGAGGGTGCTATCATTCGTGAGAGAGATGGTCTTGTGGGCGATGCACCCGGAGTGGTCGATGTCGTTCACCCCTGAAGCGCAGGCGATCTGGGACCAGGTCCCCGAGGCGACGCGCACGAAACTCCTCGACAGCGGCTTCTGCACGCGCTGTCTGAAGACTCAACATTTCGAACTCACCACGGGCGAGCTCAGAGGCAACGAGCTCGCGCTGATTGGCAAGTGTGGCACCTGCGCCGCGCGCGTCGTCCGTCTGATTCAGCTCAACTGAACTTCTTTCCGCAATCGTCGATGCTCCGCACCACTCAGCGTCTGCTCCTCGCCGCCGTATTCCTCGCTGCGGTATTCCTCGCCGCGGCGCCGCAGACCGCGCAGGCCCAGCGGTGGCAGGACATCGGCAAGACCTCGACGGGCAATACGGTCTATCTCGACCCACGTAGCGTCAGTAAGGCGCCCGACGGCATCATCACGGCCACGGTGCGCGTGGTCTACACCACGGCAATCGACACGCCGCAGGGTCCGATTACGGGATCACGCTCGATCGCCATGTTCGACTGCCCCGGAAAGAAGGTCGCCGTGAAAGAAAACATCATCTGGCACAACGAGGCACGCGGGACGATGTACCGAAAGAGCAACCCCGCGCTGCCGGGGTTTGGGCCGGCGTTGACGAGCACCTTCGCGTATGTCGCGCTCGAGTATCTCTGCAAGCAGCCGTGAGTACGGTCCGGCGCTAGTCGTGCCGCCGTAAATCGGTCCGCTACTAGGGCTGAACCGGCACGAAGATATACCGCTCGAGTCGCGCCACTTCCCTGGCGTTCACGTACTTGCCAATCTCCCGCCGGAACTGCTCGACGTTCCGGAACGGTCGGTATTCCTTGAACTCGCGCAACATCCGCGGTCCGAACCCCGGGATCGTGTTGAGCTCTTCGTCCGTCGCCGTGTTGATGTCCATCGGGACGAACACATACTGCTCGAGGCGCGCCACCTCCGTCTCGTTCACGTACTTGCCCATCTCACGGCGGAAGACCGCGATGCCGCGGTAGGGCCGATACTCGAGAAACTCCCGCGTCATCCGCGGTCCTATTCCGGGGACGAGCTGGATTTCCTCGCGCGTGGCGCTGTTGAGATCGATATGCACGAAGAGCGTCGGATACAGTTCCGTGCGCTGGTCCTTCGAGAGTGTTGGGGCGAGAAAGGCATCGAAGGCCGTCGCCGAGAGAAAGGGACGCGCGGCAATCAACTCCTTCGCCAGCCCTACCGTCATGTGTGGCAGCGCCGCGAGTTGCGATTCGGTCGCAGTGTTGGCCTCAAGGACAGTGACCGCGCGGCCCACCTGCGCCTCCGCGGAGAGCGTGGAGAGCGTGGTCAGTGCAACGAATCCGAGTGTGACGGCGAGCGAACGAACAGACATATCAGTTCCCAGTAGAAGACGTGGTCGCGAGCGCCGGATGGCGGTAAGCGTAGAGGAGACCGAGAAGTCCGAACTGCAGGAGTGTGCCGGGCGCGAGCGTCGGCGCCTCGCCGCGGATGACATCCACCCAGAACTCCATGCCGGCGAAATCAGGCTCAAACTCCTTCGTCGCCTCGATGTTCCCTGTGAAGTGGAAGTACACACCCAAGGCACCGGTCGCAATCAATAGCAACATGACGACCTGTAGCCCGCGAAGGCTCGCGCGCTTTCCGTCAATCCAGTGCCAGAGAATTGTCGCCAACGTGAGCGTCAGCAGTACGAGCGGCGCCCACTGGTTGATTTTTTCGTAGTGCTCAAGCAGCACGAGCTCGCCAATGAGCCCAGCGCAGCCAAACGCGAGCAGCGCGAGGATGCCGCGGCGGAGCAGCGAAATGGCGTCGTAGGTCGTCACAGGGATCTCCGGAGGGGTACGGGACGCCTTTCCAGGACGTCCGCATCGCTTGAACCTAAAGCGAAGAGGGGTGAAGTTCACACCTCCCCGAACGCCGAGCCCGAAGATGCCCCGTCCCAGCCGACTGTCCGAGTCCGACATCACTGCGCGCCTCGCCGCGCTCCCCGGGTGGGCTCGTGAAGGAGAATCCATCACGCGGACCTTCACCTTCGCGGGGTTCCCCCACGCGGTCGCATTCATCGAACGGCTGGTCGCGCCAGCGGAGAAGCTCGAGCATCATCCCGATGTGGACCTGCGCTACAACCGAGTGATTGTCACCCTTTCGACGCACGACCAGGCTGGGCTCACCAGCGCCGACTTCACGCTCGCCGCGCTGGTGGACGGTGCCATCGAGCCCTAAAGCGTCGTCCTGGTCGCGCGCCGAGTTGCGGTCATCGTCGGCTAGGCTAGTTGCGACGTCCGCCAAGAAGACGCAGGATCGCGAGAAACATGTTGAGTAGGTCGAGATAAATCGCGACCGCCGCATCCACATAATCGTCCGGGCCGTACACGTTGCGAAGGCGCCACGTATCAAAGATCAGCAGACCGCTGAAGACCAGCACCGTCATCCC
>JAYTDH010000426.1:0-7954 GCA_043736095.1 Gemmatimonas sp. | reverse complement strand
TCGGAGCCGTGACATCCGCAACGGCGGCAAAGGTCGCGCATCCTGCACCCTCGCAGCGCTCGAGCACGTAGATCGCGGTGTTGTTGTCCGCGGCATGCGACCAGTTCACCGTGGACGAGGATGGACCAGCCGGGACGGCCACCAGCGTCGATGGATCCGAGGGCGGCAGTGTGTTCGCCTCCGCGGGGCCCGAGAACGCGCCGTTTCCTGCGGCGTTGAAGGCACGCACGCGGTAGCGATACGCGACGCCCGCAACGACGCTCACGTCCTGATAGCTGATTAAGCCCGCGCCAATCTCATCGATCTGCGCGTACGTGCACGTGACGGCGTTGCAGCGCTCAATCCGGAAGCCCGTCTCAGTCACGCCCGGGTTGTCCCAAGCGAGGTCAATCCGGCCCGCATTCACCGTGGCGGCGATCAACGACGTCGGCGTCTCAGGTACGTCGGTCGCCGTCGTCGAGGTATTCGACGGCACGGTCGACGAGCCCGCATTGTTGGAGGCGAAGACGCGGTACGTGTACGTCCCACCCGACGCAACCGACGCATCGGAGTAGCTATTCTGCGATGCTGAAGTCCTCGCGAGGTTGTCGTAGATGCCAACGCCCTCACAGCCGACGCCGGTGCACCGCTCAATCCGGACGCTATCAGCATTGGTCGCGTTGTTGGTCCACAACAGGTCAATCTGCGAGGCCGCTGCGACCACTGAGCCGAGGCTCGTCGGCGCGGCCGGGAGCGAGAACTCCACCATAGTAGTGGCCGAGAACGCCGAGCTACCGAGCACCGCGCGAGCCTGCACACGGTAGGTGTAGTTCATGCCGAGGACGACGGCATTGTCGATGTACTGAATCGAGCCGGCGACACCGATCTCCGTGAAAACCGGTGTGGAGATGCAATCGCCTTCGCAACGCTCGACCCCGAAGTTGACGGCGTCGTTCACGATGTCCCAGTTCACCTTCGTCGCGCCGGAAGACTGAATCGACGCGACCACCGCGACCGGCGTCCCTGGCACGTTGGTGTTCACGCTCGCCGGATCCGACGGCAGCGCCGTTCCGTTCGCGTTGATCGCCGCGAGCGCGTACACGTAATCCGTATTCACCGAGATTGTCGCATCATCGTACGTGGTCTCCACGCCATTCACCGTCGCGACTTCAACGGCTGGAATGCAACCGACACCTTCGCACCGACGAACCGAGAACAGCGTCACCGTCCCGGGAGTGGGTGCGTCCCACGCGAGCCGCACCGCAGGAGCAGCCGAGAGCTGCCCCACTGAAAGATTGGTCACGATTGACGGCAGATTTGCGACCGCCGTCGCCACGTTCGTCTGCTCCGAGACCGCCGCGTTGTTGAACGCGCGCACTTGGTACGACGCCGAGGCATCAGTCGGCACCGCCAAGTCCGCATAGGTGGTGATATTCGCACCCACCTGCGCGATCTCCGAGAAGGTGCTGCAGCCCGCGCCAAGGCAACGCTCCACGATGAACCCAAGTTCATTGTTGCTGTTGTCCGTCCACGTCACGTCAATCCGCGTACTCGTCTGCGTGATTGCCTGCGCAGAGGTCGGGTGCTCAGCGCGGATCGTATTGTCCACGGCCACGTTGCTGTAGCCCGAGCCTCCTCCGCTAGCCGGCGCGCGACGCGCCTGGACGCGATAGCGATACGTCTCCTCGAAGACCACCGCGTTGTCTTGGTGCGAAGTCGCATTGGCAGGGAGCGACACCAAGACTGTGAAGTTCGTGCAAGTTGCTCCGGCACAACGCTCAATGCGGTAGCTGTCCTCATTCGAAGCATTGTCCGTCCAACTGAGCCCGATGCCCGGAATCTGAACGGTCTGCGCAGAAAGCGAAGTCGGGTCAGCCGGCAGCGCACCGCTGTTCACGTCCACTGTCGCGCTCGCCCCCGACTGGCCAACCACATTGGCCGCCCGGACACGATAGCGATACACCGTGTCCGCGACGATACCGACGTCATCGAAGCGGGTCAAGCCGTTGAGCGGATTCGCCGGGGCCGTACCAACCAGCGCGAAGACGTTACAGGCTACGCCGCTGCAGCGTTCGATTCGGAACTCCGACTCGTTGTTCGCCGCATCGGTCCAACTGAGCTCGCCAGTCGTGCCCGCCACCGTCGCCGCCAACGCGCTCGGGGCAGTCGGAAGCGCAATCTTCGCGACCACAACTACCGTGTAGGCCGTATTGCCGGCGCCATTGTAGGCGCGTAGCCGATAGCGGTAATCGGTGTTGGTCGCGAGGCCAAAATCGTCGTAGCTCGTTGAATTCGGTGCCAAGGCGGTCAGCTGCGCGAAGCCAGTGCACCCCGACCCAATGCAACGTTCCAGACGATACCCGTCCTCATCAGACGCGTTGTCGGTCCAAGTCAGTCGCAGCGCCGACGAGCTGAGAATGCTCGAGGCCAGACTGGTCGGCACCAGCGGGAGCATGGTGCTCGCGCAGCTCACAGCCGAGTACGCCGACTTACCGACCACGTTCTCTGCGACCACGCGGTAGCAGATGGAGGATTCCGGAGCGACACCGACGTCCTGGAAGGAGGTCGTGTTGGCGGGTAGTATCGCAGCGAGTACGGGCGAAGCGCACGTGATGTCGGCGCACCGTTCCACCCGGTACCCCGCTTCATTCGATGCGTTGTCGTTCCACGACAGGCCGACCTGCGTCGACGACTGCGTCGCCGCGACAATCGTGCTCGGCGCCGCCGGCAGGTACGTGTCGGCGTTGGAGATCCCCGACGCCGGCGACTCGCCGACTGGGTTCACCGCCACGACGCGATACCGATAGACCTGGTCCACCACTACCGATCCATCGGTGTAGCCGGTTGCACCTGCGACCAGTGTCGTCAGCGGCGTAAAGTTCGTGCAGGTCGGATCACCCGAACAGCGCTCCACACGGAAGCTGAATTCGTTATCGGACTTGTCCGAGAACGTGAGGGCGATGGTGGAATTCGACGTCGTCGTCGCGACGAGATCAACCGGCGTTTCAGGAGTGAAGGTACTGACATTGATGACGTCGGACGGACGGGAGTCGCCCGTTCCGTTCGACGCAGTCACGCGGTAGCCGTAGTACGCGCCCGTGACGACTGCACCGAAGCCGAGATCGTCCTCGTCCTCGAAGGCGGTGGTGTTCGCCGTCAGGAAGGTGATCGCCGCGAACCCGCTGGCGCAGTTCTGGCCAACACAACGCTCGACCTTGTACTCAATCTCGTTATTCGCGTTGTCTTGCCACGTGATGCGGATACGCGTGGCCGACATCGGCTCCGCGGTCAGAATGACTGGGTCAGCTGGGTAGTCGGTCGCCGCTTGCGCGACGTTCGACACGGCCGACGCACCCGAGGCGTTATTCGCACGCACAACGTACCGGTAGATCTGACCGAGAGCCAGTCCGGCATCGGTAAATACCGTGACAGGCGCTTGGACAGTCGCTACCGAGTCGGTCGGTACACACGACGCGCCCGAGCAGCGGAGCACGGTATAACGCACCGTGTTCACCGCCGCGTGGGTCCACGAGAGGGCAATCTGATTACCCGGCTGCGTCAGTGCGTCGAGCGCCGTGGGTGTGGCCGGCGTCTGGGTGTTTGCGAGAACCGCCGTCGTCGGAATCGAAGCGCCAAGTACGTTCTGAGACACGACGCGGTAGCCATACTGGTTGCCGAGGCTGACCGAGTTGTCCTGATATGACGTGATGCCCGAGGAGACGCTCGCAATCCCGGAGAACGTACCGGTTCCACAATCGGCCGCCGTGCACCGTTGGATGCCGAAGGAGGCCTCGTTCGTGGAATTATCCGCCCACGAGAGGTCAATCCGTGTGGCTGAGATCGTCGACACGCTCAACGCGCTCGGCGCCGTCGGTACATAGAACTCAACCTCGGCTTCGTTCGAATTCAGCGACTCGCCAACGCCGTTGCTGAACCGCACGCGATACCGGTAGGTAGCACCAGCAACGACGTTCAGGTCCGAGAATGTGATTGAATTCGCGCTCGGGATATCCGCCACCTTCGTGAAGTTCGAACACAAAGCGGTATCGCAACGATCGATGATGGCTGCTTCGTCGTTGCTCGCGGTGTCCGACCAGACCAGACGGACTTCAGTGGCCGAGAACAGAGCTGCGATGAGCTGGCTCGGTGCGGCCGGGAACTTGGTCGCCAAGATGACTGTGTTGGATCCCAGCGAGCTTCCCGCGGCGTTCAAGGCGCGGATGCGATACTGGAACTCTTGATTGAACGCGAGCCCGGTCTCCTCGTACGCCTGAGCGCCAGGCGGAAGGGTCGCTGTGGTCCCATAGACGCAGGCTGTGGGATTGCAGCGTTCGACTTCATACGAAGTCTCGTCATTCGCGTTGTCCGTCCACGCGAGGGTGACGGAGCTCACACTCGCCGCGCGACCCGTGAGCGACGACGGCGCGCTCGGCACCGTCGTGCGCGCGAGCGCGATCGGCGAATACGCCGAGCTGCCCGCAACATTCTGGTTGCGCACGCGGTAGCGGTAGACCTTGCCGAGCAGCACGCCGAAATCTTGGAACGCGGTGGCGTTAGCGCCCGTGCTCGTGATGACCACGAACGTGTCGCACGCCTCGCCTTCGCAGCGTTCGATGCTCGTAGAGGTCACATCACCCGGCGGGTAGCTCCATGCCAGATCGATCTGCGTGTCGGTGATTGTGGTAGCTGTCAGCGCGTTCGGAGCCGGCGGTAGAACTGTGCTTGCGCTCGTCGAGCCCGACAACGGCGACGCGCCCGCGATGTTAAGAGCGCGGACCTCATAGGTGTAGTTCTTGTTCACCACGGGGGTGGTGTCGTCGTAGGTGCTCGCGCCAACCGCCGGGAAGGTGACCAGCGGTGCGGGCGTGCAACCGAGACCGTCGCAGCGGAGCACTTCCCACTGCGTTTCGTTGTTGGACTGATCCGTCCACGTGAGACGCACCAAGTTCGGACCGAGGACCTGCGCTGCGAGCCCGCTCGGCGCCGCTGGCAGGAGCGTGTTGGCCGCGGCCGCGTTAGAGGCGCTATTGCCCGGGACGCCAATCGCCGTGATGCGATAGACGTAGCTATTTCCAACGCTCGTCGCGTCGGTCGTGGTGACGCTGTTCGGCGCGACCGTATCGACCGCGACAAAGTTCGAGCAGCTCGCAGCATCGCACCGCTCGATCATGAACCCAAGCTCGTCATCGGCGTTATCCGTCCAATCGAGCCGGATAGCCGTCGCCGACTGCGTCGTCGCGACCAGCGTACTCGGCGCGGACGGCGGACGCGTGTCCCCGTTCGTGATGCCCGAGTAGGTCTGACTCACCACGACGTTGAAGGCGCGGATGCGATACCGGTAGCCCGCATTGTTGGCGACGCTATTGTCTTGGTACGTCGTCGCATTCGCGGCGGTCGTCCCGATTTCCGCGAAGTTCAAACACGAGTCGCCGAGGCAGCGCTCGATTCGGTAGCCAGTCTCGTTGGTCGCGATGTCCACCCACGAAAGGTCGATACGCGTCGGACCGCCGACGATGGCCGCGAGACCCGCGGGCGTTGCCGGCGGCAGGGTGTTGGCATCTGCTGGGCCGGCGAAGGTCGAAGCCAGCACCGCGTTGGTGGCGCGTACGCGATAGCGATACGACGTCCCGTACACCACGGTGTCGGTGTAAATGCCGGTGTTCGCGGCCAACGTCTTGTACAGCGTGAAGTTGGAGCAGGCATCACCGACGCATCGATCAAGCTCGTAGCCGAGTTCGTTGTTCGCGATGTCGTTCCACGTAAGCGAAATCCGCGTGTCCGAGGTCGTTGTTGCCGTGAGCGCCGTCGGCGCGGCGGGGCCGAACAGCGCGGCCTCGGCCGTCGGCGAGTTCACCGACGATCCATACGCATTCACGGCGCGCACGCGCCAGCGGTACGTCTTGTCCGTCAGCAGCGCGGTGTCGTTGTAGCTGTTTGCACCGGCCGCCAGCGCCGTTGTCGTGATCGGCGCGAAGGTGCAGGCGGCAGCAATGACTTCGCAGCGATCAACGACGTAGCCCGTCTCGTCGGTCGTTGCGTCAGTCCATCCGAGGTTCACCTGCGTGCCGCTGATGATTGTGGCGCTCAAGCCGGTCGGCGCGAGCGGGAGGCGCTTCACGATGACACGGAGTTCGAAGTGACCGACCGAGGTGGCCGCACTTCCCGTCCCCGTCACGCGCACCAACATCAGTTCGGCGACCGGCGCTACAAACGCCACACGCGAGTCGGTGCCGTCGGCGTCATTGTTCGATTGGCGAGTGGTGTTTCCATCCGCGCTAAGTACGGTGAGTACGGTGTTAAGCGGCGAGGGCGGAGTGAGGCGTTGCGCCCAGGTCTCAAGAAAGACCGAGTCACCGGCCAGCACGCTCAGTTCGAACCAGTCCTCGGTCTTCGAGGTGGCGAGATTGCGATCGGTGAGATTGAGTTGTGTACCGAGATCAAAGGTGACAGGAATCGCACCTGCTTCGTTATCGCCACCCGTGGCCTCGATTACGGTCCAGCTCGCGGACGGCGACCACGGCACGGAGGCGGCGGCGACATTCGGAAGAACCGCGCGCGTGCGCACAAACCAAGTGCCCGGGTCGCTGACCGTCACGACCTGGTTCGTGTCAGCTGTCGAATAAGTGTTGACGTTCGCGAAGGTGTTCGAGGAGCTCACCTCGACCGCGTATCCCGTCGCACTCACGACCTTCGCAAACCGCACCGTCTGCGTGAAGCTCGTCGTGTTGTTCAGCGTCGGCGCACCCATCGTCGGGACCGTCGTCGCGAACGTCACCGGCGGGCTCGTCGTCTGGCCACGCGTGACAGAGACCGTCGCGTTCCGGCCGAAGTAGATGATCTGGTTCGCGTTGTCACGCCCTTCGACCTGCAGCGTGTAGTTACCCGCGGGAACCTTCCTGACCTGACCCTTCCAAGCACTGCCGTCTTTCGTCAGTTCGACGGTGCGCCCAAAGGCGTCACCGGTGACGACGACGAAGACACTCACAAGATCGGCGGCCGCGTTCGCATTGTTCGGATCTTGCACGAACGAGATCCGTGGCGAGATGTCGCCGTCAATCGGAGGCGCGGTCGCATCGTCGCAAGAGGCCACAAAGGCGGTCGCGAGGAGACCAAGCAGGAGGCCCGCAGAGGGGCGATGGAATCGCATGTTCATGGCACCACCACGATGTCAATTGTTCCACCAGTTGTTCCGCCACCACCGCCCCCGCCCAACGCCAGCGCGGCCACCCCGCCGATCCCCACCGCCCACACCCACTTCGGCACACCCGTCTTCGCGCGAACCCCCCCAGTCGGCACCACAGCGACCGCACGCAACGAGATCGCCGAACGCGTCGACTCACCCGCGCGAACCGTGATCTCCTGCGTGCGTGCCGTAATGCCGGGAGCACTGGCCTCTACGCGATACCGACCCGCGGCGCCCCCAAACGAGAACGGCGCCGGGCCGGTTGACGCCAACTCCGCCCACTGCCAAGCCTCGAGCGGCGTCACCTTCACCGTCGCTCCGGGAACATCCACCGCAATAATCACGGCGCCGTACCGATGATTCTCCTGCGTCGCCACCTGCTGCGGCGTCAGGACGCGACCACCAGTGACATTCTCTTTGGCGCGCACGATCAGCGGCGCAATCACGCTCGCCGGCGCCGCACGCATCCCACCGCTCCACGTGCCGGAGACATTGCCCTGATAGTCCACCAGTGGCGAGCCGATCATCGCATTCGCCGGCGCGGCGCTCAACGCGAGTGCGCCGAGCGGACGTCCTTCCCACGTGTTCAACTGCACGCGCGACTCCGTCGGCGTGCGGCACTCGGCCAACTGAATGCCCCACAGCGACTGGCCTTCAATCGCGGTCGTGGCCGCCGGCAACGATTGCGGCGCGGCGGCAGGAATCACGAGCACCGCGAGATTCGACGCGACGTCCCACGCCGCCACCTTCACTTCACCATTCGCCGCGATTGCATCGGCGCCGCGAATCGCC
>JAYTDH010000425.1:0-10027 GCA_043736095.1 Gemmatimonas sp. | reverse complement strand
GAGGTGCGCGTGAGGAATCGCGCGCGCCATAAATGCACGAGGCCCTGCAAGCAGAACTGCTCGCAGGGCCTCGTATCAACATCGGGACGACAGGATTTGAACCTGCGACCCCTTCCACCCCAAGGAAGTGCGCTACCGGGCTGCGCCACGTCCCGTCAGTCGGGCGTTCCTACCACCCCACGACAGAGCGGGAAAGTTAGTCGGCACGCCGCGCAAACGCCAACTGCGCACCCTCCGGCCCGGCGAGGTCCATCTCAAACCTCAGCCGAACAACGCCTCAGCCGAACAACCCCTCAATCGAGAGATACCGATCGCCCGTATCGTAGCAAAAAGTGAGCACGCGACTCCCTGGCGCCATCGAAGGAATCGTCTGCGCGACCGCCGCGAGTGACGCTCCGCTCGACGTACCAAGGAAGATTCCCTCCTCCTTCGCCGCCCGCTGCGCGTACGCAAACGCATCCTCTTCCGTCACCTGCACGGTGCCATCGACCACACTCAGATCAAGATTCGCCGGGATAAAACCGGCGCTAATCCCCTGCAACTTGTGCGGCGTATGCGTACCACCACTGATCACCGGTGACTTCGCCGCCTCGACCGCCAGCGTCTTGAGGTGCGGCATCGTGCGCTTGAGCACGCGACTCACCCCAGTCAGATGCCCACCAGTGCCGACGCCCGTAATGAGATAGTCGAGTCCCTCAGGAAAATCCGCGACGATCTCCGCGGCGGTGGTCGTTTCGTGGATCGCCGGGTTCGCCGGATTCTCGAACTGCTGCGGAATCCACGCATCGCCGATCTCCGTCTGCAGCTCCTGCGCCTTGGCAATCGAGCCCTTAATCCCAACTTCCTTGGGCGTCAGCACGAGCTGCGCACCAAACGCAGTCATCACGCGACGCCTCTCGATCGACATCGACTCCGGCATCACCAGAATGCACTTGTAGCCCTTTGCCGCGGCGACAAGCGCGAGTCCGATGCCGGTGTTCCCGGACGTCGGCTCGATGATCGTCGTCGTCGGCTTAAGCACGCCACGTCGCTCGGCGTCCTCAATCATTGCCCGGGCGATGCGGTCCTTGATTGAGCCACCCGGATTGGCACGCTCGAGCTTCACCCACACCTCGACCTGCGGTGCGCTGCTCGCGTAGAGACGGTTGAGGCGGACGTGCGGCGTGGAGCCGATGGTGTCGAGAATGGAATCGTATCGCATACGAGAGGAATGCCTCAACGCAAAAAGAGTGCCGCGCCGAGCAGAGCGCCAGGTCACGTGCCAATCACCGACTACATCAGATGATACAGCCCGAGCGTCAACAAGAACGCGGCGAGCAACCCTGCCATCACACTAAGTCCCACGTACAGTCGATCCAACACCTCAAACTTCTGCTGCGTGATCGTCGCGAGGCTATACAGCGTGTCCGCGAGCTCCGTGGTCAGGTTGTCCATCCGTAGCTGATGCCAGAGCGCGCGGTACTGCGCACGATCACGCGCCACCACATCGGCGTGAAAGAGCACACGCATCGACGCGCCCGGCTCCACAACGCTTGGCAACGGCGTGCCCCGCGCATGCTTGATTCCCCGCGGCCGCAGCGCTTGGATCGCCTGCACCACGTAGTAAACCGTCACCAGCACATACGAGCCGAGTTCAACTTGCACGACAGTCGCCCACGGCCCGCTCCGCGGCAGCAGCGAGTCGCCGCCGCGCGCAATCAGGATCACGAGCACCGCATTCAGCACACTCATCACCACAAGCGCGAAACGCGCCTTCTTGTCGCCGAGTTCGATCAGATCCTGCGACGCCTTCATCGCGTTGACCTGGGCTTTGTAGCGGCCCTCGGGATCGAGGAGGCCGCGTTCGAGTTCGAGCTTCCGCCGCGCCTTCTCGACGGGGTCGGCAATCTTCTCGATCGAGTTAGGGGTCAGTTCGGACATGCGCGAAAGCTACGACGAACTTCACCGGACATCCAACGCACGAAGGCCCCGGCAACTCGCCGGGGCCTTCGGATTCGCGCAGAGAGCGGGCGATGGGACTCGAACCCACGACGTCCAGCTTGGGAAGCTGGCATTCTACCAACTGAATTACGCCCGCGTATCACGGAGTATAGCCCAGGAGCCTCGGAGCATCAAGCCAGCGCATCAAGCCAGCGCATCAAGCCGGAGCGCCTCCGCCACAAGCGCCCGAGACCTGATCAGAAGGGGGGAGCCCTGCGCCGACTTCCCAATGACGGATAGCATCTCTCCGGCGCGCAGGCGATTTTCCTGTATGCCCCACGTCCCCGACTGGAACACCCGCTCCCTCTCCCCCGACGAAGCCCTTCGCGGCATCTCGAGCGGGATGCACGTCTTCGTGCACGGCTCCGCCGCCACGCCAATCACGCTTCTCAACGCGCTCGCCATGCGACGCGATGTCGAGAACGTGACGCTCTACCATCTGCACACCGAAGGCGACGCCGCGTGGACCGCTCCCGGGCTTCAAAAACATTTCCGGTCGGTCTCGCTCTTCACTGGTGCCCCACTCCGCGCCGCCGTGAACGATGGGCGCGCCGATCACGTGCCGATCTTCCTCTCCGACGTCCCCTCGCTCTTCCGCAGCGGGCGCGTCACGCTCGACGCCGCCATCGTGCAACTCTCGCCGCCCGACCGGCACGGATTCTGCTCGCTCGGCACTTCAATCGACGCGGCGCGCGCCGCCGTAGACTCGGCGCCGATGATTATCGCCGAGATCAATGAGCAAATGCCGCGCACCCACGGCGACACGAGTGTGCCCTTTGAGCAGATCGAGGCCTTCACGCACACCGATCGCCCTCTGCCCGAGCACACGCCGGATCCGGAAACGCCAGAGATCGCCGAGATCGGACGCATCATCGCCGCCCTTGTGGAAGATGGCTCTACCCTGCAGATGGGGATTGGCGCGATCCCCGACGCCGTGCTCGCGCGCTTGCACGGCCGGCAAAACCTCGGCGTGCATACCGAGATGTTCTCCGACCGCTTGGTCGATCTCGTCGAAGCCGGCGCGGTAAACAATCGAATGAAGCAGGTCTTTCCCGGCCGCATCCTCACCAGCTTCGTGCTCGGCTCAAAGCGCGTCTTTGATTTCGTCAACGACAACTCCGAGGTGGAGTTTGTCGGCGCGGATGTCTCCAACGACACGGGGCGCATCGGACGCAACCCGAAGGTCGTCGCCATCAACTCGGCGATCCAGATCGATATCACGGGCCAAGTCTGCGCCGATTCAATCGGTGCGAGGATCTACTCGGGGATCGGCGGGCAGATGGATTTCATTCGCGGCGCGGCGCGAAGCGTAGGGGGCAAGCCGATCATCGCGCTGCCATCGACGGCGGCCGGCGGTAAGTTCTCGCGACTTGTGACGACGCTGGCACCGGGCGCCGGGGTCGTGACCACACGGGGCCACGTGCACTGGATCGTGACGGAGTACGGCGCGGTCAACCTGCACGCCAAGTCGCTACGCGAGCGGGCGGAGTTGCTTGTGAGCATCGCACATCCGGATTTCCGGGCCGAGCTGGCGCGGGACGCGCGGCAGCCGCACTCCCCTTGACAGATCGGTAGGGTTTGTCCTAGTGTATCGTCACACCGATACACTCGACCTGCTTCCCGGCCTGTCATGTTCTCACGGATTGACCCCCGAAGTCCCACCCCCATCTACGCGCAGATCGCGGACCGCATCCGCGTCGCCGTGGCCTCGGGAGAGATGCGGGCCGGCGATGACCTGCCCTCCGTCCGCGCGCTGGCCACCCGCCTGCGGGTCAATCCGGCGACCGTCGCCCAAGCGTATCGCGAACTCGAACGCGAGAAGCTGGTCGAGATGCGCCAGGGCGCGGGGACGTTCATCGCCGAACTCGGCGCCGACACCCGCAAGCGCGAGCGCGAGGCCGCCGCGCGCCGACTGGTGCGCGAGATGCTCACGGAAGCCGCGCGCCTCGGTCTTGCCCCCGCTGATCTTCGCAACGCCCTCACCCACGAACTGCCGGAGACCAAGTGACCGACGCGATCCGCATCCGCAATCTCGCCTGGCGCGCGGGAAAGGAGTTCGCCCTGCGCGATCTCTCGATGACCGTCCCCGCAGGATCCATCTACGGATTCCTCGGCCCGAACGGCTCGGGCAAGACTACGACGATCCGCCTTATGCTCGGGATGATGGAGCCCGAGCACGGGACCATCGATGTGCTCGGCCACGCGATGCCGAAGTTCGCGCACCGCGCGCTGGCCAAGATTGGCTACGTGCCGGAGCGACTACATCTCTACGCGCGGCTCACAGTAGATGAGCAGATCCGATTTCATCAGGCCTTCTTCCCGACCTTCGACGCGGCGGAGAGCGAGCGGCTGCGCCGACGATTCGGACTGCGTGAAGATCAAAAGATTGGCGCGCTCTCCAAAGGCGAGTCCGGCAAACTGATGATGCTCCTCGCGCTCTCGCAGCAGGCAGAGTTGCTCGTGCTCGACGAACCGACGGATGGTCTCGATCCAGTGATCCGCCGCGAAGTGCTCTCGGCGTTGGTCGAGTACGTGGACGTGCGCAAAGCGACGGTGTGCATCTCGAGCCATCTCGTGCACGAGCAGGAGCGGATCTGCGATTGGGTCGGCGTGCTCGATGGTGGGCGGATGGTCGCCGAGTTGCCGATGCAGGAGTTCCGGAGCGGGATCAAGCGGCTCCGCGTGACGAATGCGCCACCAACGCCTGATGCGATGCCCTTCAGCGTGCTTTCGCGCGATGAGACCTCGTTGCATCACGAGGATTGGGTGGTGCGCGGCTGGCAGCCGGAGATGCGGGAGTGGTTCCAGCGCAGCGGCGCCGAGTTGCGCGATGTGCAGGACTTGGACCTCGAAGATTCGTTCGTCGAACTGCTGCGCGGTGCGCGCAGCGTGACTCTGGAGGAGCGCTGATGTTTACGATGATCCTACGGACCCATTGGGCGTGGACGCGGCTCGTGGTGGCGGGCGTCTCGTTGCTCGCCTTCCTGATGCCGGCCTTCGCGTGGCGCATGGCGGGTGGAAACTCAAGCGCCTTCGGCGCCGTGCAACTGATGGATGGCCTTTCGGTGTTGGGACCGTTGCTCGCCTTCCTTGCACTCACGGGTTCGTTTGTCCTCGCGGTATACCCGTGGACGTTGGACGCCGAGACGAATCACGTGTATCCGCTGACGCTTCCGATTACGTGGACGCGGTATGTGGGGATGCGCTACGTCGCGGGCGCACTGACGCTCATCGTGCCGGCCGCGGCGCTCTACCTTGGCTCTCGGTTCGTCGTGTCGCTCGTGGTGCTTCCGCCGCTGCTGCAGGCGTATCCGGGCTCGCTGGCGATACGGTTTCTCCTCGCGATGCTCGTCGCGTACTCGGCGAGCTTCAGCCTGCAGTATCTCGCCGGTCGACGCGCGACCCTTGTGGCGTTGGTGAGCTTGCTCGCCCTGCTGTTGGTTGCGACCATCCTCGAAGTCTCTGGGTTGAGTCAGATCGCGAATCGCCTTGGTACCCTGCTGTTCGATCCGCGCGGTCCGTTCGGCGTGTTCACTGATACGTGGGTGCTGATCGATGTCTGACGCGCGGCGGCGCTGGGGGCTCGGGCGCGCGGTGATTGTGCGCGCGCTAATGATTGGCGCTGCGTTGTGTGTTGCCGCACCGATGACGGCGCGCGCTCAGGCGCGCACTCAGGGACGCGCGGAACTCGACGCGCGGATCGGGCGAATGCAGGTGTCAATCAAGGCAACGCAGGCGCGCCTCAATGCCGCCCGACAACGCGTTGCCGTGCGGCTGGACGACTCGCTCGTCAGCGATGGCGTGACGGTGCTCTTCCCTGCTGCAGCGCTCAGGGAGCGCGACCGCGACCACGTGCGCGACGGCATTGCGGCGGCGCGGCACGCCTTGGATGAGCGCTTCGGCGCGGGTGCGTCGAGCATACTCGATGGCGATCTCTGGAGCGTCTCGTTCCCGAGTTCGACGCGACGGACGCTCGATATCGGACTCCTCACGGCGGGGCGTGACCCGACGGGGCGCCAGGGCGTGACGATCCCCATGCCGATCGAGTCCGCGCGCATCGAGCAGTATGTGCTCGCTCGCGCCGGGCGACGACTTACCGCGATGAACGCGGCGTTGGGTGTGTTCGCCGCGGGTGCCGTCTCGCTCGAGCCTCAGCCGCGCGCGTACCACGTCGCGTATCGCCAGTTGGTGGTGAGCCGCTCGAGCGTCGCGCGTCGGTGCGCCACCGGCGTAGTCAGCGCCTGCCGCACGATTCTCGATGACCGCGCCGTGGCCCAGTGGTTCGACGCGAGCGACACGCTCGCAAGGGGACCGCGCCCAGTTCCGCGTGGCGTCAATGCAAGTTTGGTGGTCTTCACTCTCGAGCGCGGCGGGGCGAAAGCGCTCGCGACACTCAGTGCGCCGCGTGCTGCAGGCGATAGCTTGGCCGATCCAATCGCGTTGCTCGCCGACGCGGCGGGCACGACGCCCGATCAACTCCTGCAGGGGTGGAACGCCACGCTCCGCGCGGCGAGCGATCAGTCGATCGCGCCATCAATGCCGCTCGTCGCCACGGCGGCGTTCTGGAGCGGAGTCTTTCTCCTCGTCTCGACTCGCCGGAGGCCGCGATGAAGCGCATCGTACCGTGGGTCATACTCGTTGCCGGCGCGGCGATGGCGTTCTTCGTGCTCGTCCCGAAGGTATCGTCGACGGATCGCTACGGTTTTAACTGGCGCTCACGGAATCCCGAGATTGCCGTGCTGCAGGATACGCTCGAGTGGCGCCAAGATACCGTCCGCACGCTCATCGCCGTGCGCGAGCGTCTGCTCGCCCTCGACGCTGCACGCAGCATCCGTGGGTCCACGGCCTCGCTCACATTCTCCAGCGACGCCGACGTTTCGCTCCCCACGCGCTCCGCATTCACGGCGCTCGTGCACGCCGAGCTCGAACCGCTGGGCGACACGATGCGGCACCCCCTGCGTGTGCACTTCGTGCGCGATACCTCATTGCGCGGATCGTATCGACGGATTGCAGTCCTGCCGCAGACCGCCACTGAGCCCTGCGTGATGGTGATACTCGTAGGTGGTACGGCTGATCGAGACGTCGTCCCGTTTCCCAAAGATCGGATGATCGGGACGTGCGGATTCTTCGCCACGTTCGGCCTGCCGGGGCGTGGCATGGAACAGTGGCTGCTCGAGTCGCGTGGGGCGCTCGCGTTGAGTGATGTCGCGATTAGCCGGGAGCGTGAGAGCGGGGAGCGATTCCGGTTCAGTGGCTCCAACGTCCTGATGTCCCCGGAGACGGCCGCGTGCGCCGCTGGGAATGATTCCGTTTGCGTGACACTCTGGGCGGAGCCCGACTGGAGCCGCCGTTTCGGCCGGCTCGATGCGGCGTATGTCGAGGCGACGCGGTACACCGTGAAGGCCTCCCCCTTCGGGGCGCAGCGTATGCCAGGGCGGCACCTCGCGGATCTTCGCGCCGCGATGACGGACGGACCATTCGCGCAACTCTGGCAGAGCGATAGCGCCCCGATCGCGGCGTACGCGGCGCTCGAGGGGCGATCGATTGCGGGCTTCGTGCGGGGGCGGATCCTCGAAGAGGTGGAGCCCCATCGCCCGGGACCGCTGCACGCTGATCTCGCGCTCGTGCTGGGTCTCGGGATCGGCATCGGCGCGGCGCTCCTCGCGTTCCGCTTCACCAAGCGCCGGCGGAGCTGACCGACCTATTCGGGGGATGTCGTGGGGGACGTTCGGTAGCAAAATGCTCAGGTGCCGCGCCGAGAACCTCCGCCCGCGCACAACAAGTCCCCACCCCTGCCCGCCCGCTCGTGAATCCCGTTGACACCCTCTTCGTCATCACCAGCACCGCCATGGTGCTCCTGATGACCCCCGCGCTCGCGTTGTTCTATGGCGGGCTCGTCCGCGCCAAGAGCATTCTCAACACGATGATGATATCCCTCGTCTCGTTGGGCATTGTCGGAATCCTCCGGTCGCTCCTTGGATACTCGCTCGCCTTTGCGCCCGGAAACATCGCGATTGGTGGGCTCGACTTCGCACTCCTCCGCGGACTCGGCCCCGAGATGCGCGACGGCACCACGATTCCCGAACTGCTCTTCTTCGCATATCAGGGGACCTTTGCGATCATCACCGCCGCGCTGATCACGGGCGCGGTCGTGGAGTGGATGCGCTTCAAGGCGTACATCGCCTTCCTCGGGCTCTGGTCGCTCCTGGTGTACTCACCGGAAGCCCACTGGGTCTGGGGCGGCGGCTGGATGCATTCGCTCGGCATCCTCAGGCTTCGTGCAGCCAACGATCGACGCGATCGTCGGGGCCGCGCGCACGGGCGATGTCGGCGACGGAAAGATCTTCGTGTTGCCCGTGGAGCGCGTCGTGCGCATTCGGACGGGTGAAGTGGACACGGCGGCCGTGACGCCCGTGCACGGCTAGCGGCTAGCGGCTAGCGGCGAGCGTGCGGGCGTGCGAGGCGTGAGCGAGGCGCCTCGCCCGTCCGTTACGCCGCGTGCATAAACCCGCAGCCCGCGGCCTGCGCCCGCGTCGTCGCGAAAATCCCTGACGGCATCACGATCACACCCGGCACGATGTTCGCGAAGACCAATGCGCGGGCGTCGTCAACCGAGATGTCGCGGGTATCGGCGAAGAAGTGCGCGACGTTCTTTAGCGCGAGATCGCAGGCGAGGACGATCACGCCGCGTTCAATAAGCTTGCTGATAGACCCATCGGGCTTGGTGGCGCCGTAGTTGGCACCCTCGGGGATGTTCAAGAACGGATTCGTGGTCGGATTCTTTCCCGAGACGGGATCGCGGAGATCGTGCTCCTCGCCGAGCTCGCCATCGGCCCACATCGCATCGCCGAGGACCATCGGGATGGCGGCGTGTCGGATCACGAGCACCGCAGTCACCTCGGGGACGGTGATTCCGTAGACTGCCTGGAAGCCCGCGAGATATGTGCGCGTCTGGTGCAGGCAGATCCCGTCGCTGATCGCCGGCGCGTCGAACACGGTGCGATACGGCCCAGTGACGCGATCGACCCACGACATATCCCAGACCGTCGGCGTATCGGGTGCGGGGGGCGGCGTGCCCGCGGCACCCGCGCCGGCACCCGCGCCGGCACCCGCGCCGGCGACACTGGTGGAGGCACCCCCAGCCGCGGGATCACTCGCGTCCGCGCATCCCGCGACCATCGTGCCGGCAGCGAGAAGGCTGGCCTGCCACAGAAACTCGCGACGTTCGGTCATGGGATGATCAGTAAGAGTGAACTGAATGGTACGATACGTGTGCGATGTGCGATGCGATGTGCGATGCGATGTGCGATGCGACCTACGCGCGGACCGTCGCTAGTTCCGCCATCAACTCCGCGCGGAACATGTGGTAGTCCACCTCGGTCGAGTGACGCGGTCCCGCTTCCCAATCGTAGTGTGGGTGCGTTATCTCGTGCTCGATCGCCGCGGGGAGATTACGGGGACGCGTGTAGCGCCCATGAATCTCGGCGCAGGCAATCTTCGCCTGATAATCGGCCAGCGGCCAGATGCAGCCGAGCGGCTGGAAAAGCCCGATGAAATAGAGATCCGGCACATCGGCGTGCAGCATTTTCCGATACAGCGGAACGCGCTCGGCGTGCTCAAATGCCACGAAGCTCGGCTCGAAGAACGGAAACGAGATTTTGAATCCCGTGCACGCCACGATGATGTCGTAGGTGCCGCGCGTGCCGTCGGTGAAGACCACATCATTGCCATCGAACCGATCGATTCCCGGTCGGATGCCAATGCGCCCGTGCCGAATGACATCGAGCAGATCCGAGTTCACGGTCGGGTGATGACTCATCACCGGGTGCGTGTTCTCGGGGAGACCGATATCGCGATACCGACCCTGCACGAGCCGGAGCAGAAGCGTGAGGCCGAGTTGCCGGAGCCGCTTGGGCGCCCACGAGGAGCGCGAGGCGAGGACATCGCTCGGCACGCCGAACATGTATTTCGGCACGAACCACTGCGGGCTGCGCATGCTCATATGCACCGCGCCCGCGATGCGCGCGGTCTCCACGGCGACGTCGCA
>JAYTDH010000424.1:0-5906 GCA_043736095.1 Gemmatimonas sp. | reverse complement strand
AGCGAGTCGGGGAGCAGCATCGTGAGGAAGAGCGTCGGCTGGAGCAACGAGATGATTGGCCCGGCGGCAAGATTGCTGAGCGGTGCGACCAGACTCAACCGACCGAAGTGCCAGGCCACGAGCGGCGCGGTGGCGAGGGTACTGAGCGTCCCGGCAATCAGTTCTTTACAGAGCGAGCGTTTCCAACCGCTGATCGCGCGCGGGAGGCGACGTCCGACTCGCCCCGCGACGATGATTGCGGCGTATCCGGTGACCGAGAGTTGGTAGCCGAGATCGAGCACGGTGCGTGGCTCGAGGAGCGGCACCAGAGCGCCGAGCGCAAAACTTCCCCAGGGTGAGACGGGACGCTGCCAGAGGCGCGCGAGCTGCGACGCGGCGAAGAGCGTGGCGCTTCTCACCGCGGGCGGAGGAGCGCCAATCGCCAGTACATAGAGCGCCGTCACGCCGATCGCCACACACGACGCCACGCGCGGCGGCAATCGCACGGCGCCCAGCACGAGCAGGAGCGCCCCACCAACAATCGCCACGTGCAATCCGGAGATGGAGAGCATGTGCACGAGCCCAGCGTCGGCGTAGCGATCGCGGAGCGCGGGGTCGAGTCCGCGCGTATCGGCGATCAGCAGTGCGCGCACCATCGGACCATCGGGGCCGAACAATCGATCGAGCCGCGCCGCGACGCGCGAGCGCCAACGATCGAGCGCATCGGGGCCGCGAAGGATCGTGACCGCACCATCGCGCAGGAGTAGGCCGCGGTCGCCCTCCGTTAACTCGGCTCCGCGCACTCGGACCAGACTCCCCGCCACGGCTGCGCCGGTGCGGACGGCGATTGCCACATCGAGGCGGCATCGTCCGTCCGAAAGGACGCCCCGCACGAAGCTCCCCGGTGCGGCATCGGTGAGGAGGTGCACTTCCCACTGACTTGAGGTGCGCGCGTCGGCGAGGCAGCGCGCATCGGCGGTGCGGGCGTCCTGCCCAGAGATGACGGCGGCTGCGAAGAGCAACGCGAGTGCAACGGCCTGCTCGTTTGCGGCGCGCCAGAGCGCCACGAAGGCGAACAGCCCCACGCCGATCAGCAAGGGCGCGAGCCCGTCGCGACCGAGTCCGAGCGCAATCCCCGCACCCCACGCCATCGCAGCCTGCAGAATGAGCGGCATCGCCAAGGAGCCTGGGCCCCGCGGCAATCAGACGGTCATCGATTCTGTGCGGGGAGTGCTACGCGGCCGCAGGGGGACCCTTCAACCCGCCATCGGGAGCGGCTGCCGTTCTTGAACAGGCGTGCCCGTGAACGTCGCGCCGGTGGTCCCCGTGAGCTCAACGGTCATGTACGTGCCGATCGACGCAGGTGTCCCCGGCACGAGCACGGTCTTGAAGTCCCTCGAGCGAGCCTGAAAGAGATCGCCCTTCTTCGCCTCCTTCTCGACCAGCACCTCCATGCGCTCGCCGAGGCGTCCCATATTCTTCTCGCGGGAAATGCCGCGGACGGTTGCCACGAGCGCGTTGTACCGCGCGTCCATCACGTCCTGCGGGATTGTCCACTCGGGAGGCATGCGCGTGGCGGGGGTACCTTCACGTGCCGAAAACTTGAACGTGAATGCATCATCGAAGCGCACCTCGCGGCAGAGCGACAGTGTGTCCTCAAACTCCTCATCGGTCTCACCGGGAAATCCGACGATGATATCCGTGGTGAGCCCGAGCCCTGGGATTGCCGTTCGGAGTCGCTCGACGCTCGAGAAATACTCCTCTCGCGAGTAGCGACGCAGCATGCGTCTGAGCATTGAGGTCGACCCCGACTGCATCGGCAGATGCACATGTTCGCATACCGTCGCGGTCTCAGCCATCGCCGCGATGACACGATCCGAGAAGTCGTTCGGGTGCGGACTCGTGTAGCGGACGCGGCGGATGCCATCTACGGCGCCAACCGCGCGCAGGAGATCCGCGAAGTCGTGCGTCCCGTCGTTATAGGAGTTCACGGTCTGCCCGAGCAAGACGACTTCAGTGATGCCATGCGACACGATCTCGTGCGTCTCGCGCACGACATCCGCGAGTTTGCGCGAGCGCTCGGGGCCACGCGTCGTCGGGACGATGCAGTAGGTGCAGCGGTAGTCGCAGCCGCGCTGCACCGGAATCCACGCCTTCACGCCCTCGAATCGGCGCGCCGTAAAATCTTCGTAGTGCTCTTCGAGATCAAAATCCGTCGCACTGAAGCGCTCACCGTTGCGCGCGCCTTCGATCAACGTCGGCAACGCGCGGTAGGCGTCGGGGCCGACGACGAGTTGCACGCGGCTGTTCGATTCGAGTAGTCTCGGGCCAAGGCGCTGGGCCATACATCCGGTGACCCCGAGCACGGCACCCGCCTTCAGTTCACGGCGGATTTCGCCGAGGCGGCCAATCACGCGCTGCTCGGCATTCTCGCGAATCGCGCAGGTGTTCACGAGCACCACGTCTGCATCGGCCGGGCTGTCCACCGAGACGTAGCCTTCGGCCTCTAAACGGCCATACATCAGCTCGGAGTCGCTGACGTTCATCTGGCAGCCGTAGGTCTCGATATAGACCGTTGGGCGAGGGGTCGAAGTCATTGGGGAAAGATAAACTGGACCTAGGAGCGCGGGGCGACCGGCAGCCAGATATGGAAGGTGCTCCCCTGCCCTTCGGTGCTCTTCACCCAGATCCGCCCGCCGTGCTGATCAACTGCCACGCGACAGAAGGCGAGTCCAAGCCCGCTGGAGAAGACCCGAGGTGCATTGGGGACACTCAACTGCTCGAAAGCGGCGAAAATCGTCTCCTGATACTCGGCCGGGATCCCAGGCCCATCGTCGCCGATGCTGAACTGGATCCCGTTCGCGTCACGTCGGGCGCCAAGCGTGAGCGTCACGGGCATCGGCGAGTGCGTGACGGCGTTCTGGATGAGATTCGAAAACACGCGCTTGAGCAGCGCTTTGTCTGCCTGGAATACCGGGGCGTCATCGGCGACGTCCGTGGCCGCTGTGGTCTGTTCTTGCCGAAAACGCAGCGCCCAATCGAAGGTGAGTTCCGCGAGGAACGCCGCCGGTGCGATGGGCTCTAGCTGCATCGCGATGGGCTTCTCCTCAGCGCGCGAAACATCGAGCAGATCGTGAATCAGCCCGAGCAGATCTTCGGCCTTGCCTTCCACGTCACTCAGCGCGCGCGCCGCACGCGGCTCCACCGCACCAAAATCACCATCGCGAAGCATCTCGAGGGTGGCGAGCATCGACGTCAGCGGCGTCTTCAGATCATGCACGACCATCCGCGTGAGATCGTCGCGCGCTTTCTGCATCTCGCGGAGCCGGCGGAGTGATTCCTCGAGCGCGTCTGTGGCGCCCTTCAACTTGAGCAGTGAGCGCACGCGCGCGCCGAGCACGTGGCGATTGTGCGGCTTGAGTAGAAAGTCGTCGCCCCCAGATTCGATCGCCTTCAGCCGGTCGCTGGCTTCGTTGAGCGCCGAGATAAAGATCACCGGGATGCGCGCGGTTCGCGGATCGCGTTTGAGACGGCGACAAATCTCGAATCCTGTTTCGCGATCGTTGACGCCAAGGTCGCCGGCGGGCATCGAGATATCGAGGATGCAGAGATCTGGACGTTCGTGCATCGCGAGCGCGAGCGCCGTGGGGCCATCGGTCGCGTGCAGGAGGCGGCAGCCGAGCGAAGAGAGTTGGTCGCGGAGCAGCTCGACATTGGCCTCGACATCGTCTGCCACGAGCACGAGGGGCGCGGCGCCTTCAGTCACGCGCGCCTCCTTAGGGCCTGATGCCGATCCCGATGCTGACGAACCACGCCCGCTCGTCGATGCCCGCCGCCGAACGTGAGGCGCGCATCCCCGCAAGATCGATCTGTGCGCGGCCACGCGCCACGGGCACGCCGACACCGAAGGTGACTGCGCGCTCGCGCACTTGGTTCGACAGATAACCGAACGGCAGGGTCCGATCGCGCACACCGGCGCGCACGACCGAGTTCACGCCGCCAATCTTCGGTCCGAGCACATCAGTCCCCACGGCAATCTCGGTCGCATCGAAAATTGAGACGTCAGTGGTCCCCAAGCCTTCCATCCGACTCCACCGGGTGCGGTCGATGCGCGCACTGAACGCCGCTCCCGGCACGGCCAGCCAGTTCACGCCGATACCGAAGCGCGTGGGCACACGGCCTTCGCCCACCTGAAGCCCACCCTCCTCAAGGCGCATCGAGCCGCCAGCGCGTATCGAGGCCGCAATCACGAACCCTTCGCGCGGAATCGCGATGACACCCGCCGAGACGGCGGTCCCCGAGAAGCCGAATGACGACGCTTGCGAAATAGCACCCACCCCAGTGCTGTCCGGGAAGACGCGGGAGAACTCCGTGCGATTCTCTCCGGCGAATCCGTGCAGGCCGAGTCCCACCTGCACCTTCGTGCTGATCACATAGCCGAGCGCCGCGCGGACATCGCTCAGCGCACCGGCGCTCGCTGTGCGGATCTCCGAATCAATCCACTCACCGCCAATCAACAGACTATCGGAATACTGATTTACCCAGGTCCGATCGAGGAGCGTCGAGACGCCCGCTGAACCCGTGAGGCGCTTGTACGTGCCGCTCGCTTGGAAGGTCGGGAAGCGCATCACCGACGTGCTGATTTCTTGCCCGCCAACACTCGTGCTACGAAACTCGGGCTGGAACTGCACCGAGATATTAAAACGAGAGTTCTGTGTCAGCGCCGCTGGGTTAATTGGGGAGTTCGGATCCGACTCCGCGCCCGCACCAGCGGCGCCGAGCGCACCGGCTGAGAGCTGCCCGGTGGGATATCCAAAACCCTGCGAGCTCAGCGATCCCTGCGCGAGGCCAGTGACTGGTGCCGTGATGAGCGCGAGGACGAGGCCACGCCGCAGAACGGAGAAGCGAGGCATGGTCACGGGCGGCCGAAGCTCTTTGAGGGAGTGTAGCTGACGCGGAGACGCGGGCGCACGGAGGGGTCAGTAGCGTCGATCCCGAAGAATCGGGCCACGAGGGGCGAGGCGCCCTCCGAGTCAGAACGCATCACGATCGCAGTCGGCACGGTGGCGCTGGTACCGAGCGTGCCCCACTGTCGTACGAGGGCATTCATCTCGAGGATGCGCACCCCAGAGTCGCGCGGGACCAACCGTAGGGTGTTGGCGAAGAGTCCGGACCCAGTGATGAGCGTCGCCGCGCGGCGGAGATCGGTGATCGAATTGTTGGCCACCACGAGATACGTCAGCACGCGCAGCGTGTCGGTGTCCGACGGACCGCGCACCGGATCCTGCGTGAGCTCGAGTCGGGCGCGGAGCACCGCGACTGAATCCGTCAGCCAGCGCGGCAGATTGAATCGCAGATAGGCGCGGCCACCGGGGAGGCCACCGATGCCAAACGTACCGGCAGCGAAGTTGTCCGGAGCGTCCACGACGATGGAGTAGTCGACGAAATCGCCCGCGACGAAAACCGGCGTCGCCGGCGTCGACGACGACGGCGCGAGGCCGGCGACGCGCGCGATCGCCGTATCGGGCGAGATGCGGTACTCGATCGCCGGACCATCGCCGCCCGGGAAATACGGCGTGACGCGGAACTGCACCGACTGCGTCGACCGTACCTTGAGGCCGATACGCAGGAAGCGCTTGGGGTCGACCACAATCGCGCGCAACATCGCCGTGTCGAGCGGAATGCGCAGACGCGTTGAATCGGTGTACGAGGCCGAATCCAAGCGGACCACCCCAAGAAGGCGCGCCGGTGTGAACAGTGGAACCAAAGAATTCGGCAACGAGTCCGCGAGCGTAGTGTCCGTGACGTCGTACGCCTCGAGGAAGAACTGCGAGGGAATCGGGAATCCCGCACGGTACACACGCACCGAGAGAAACGCCGAGTCCACGAACGAGATCGGTTGCAGCGTATCGCCCGGTGGCGTCCAA
>JAYTDH010000423.1:0-3807 GCA_043736095.1 Gemmatimonas sp. | reverse complement strand
ATGCCTCCGACCAACAGGGCGACGCTGGCCAGCACGATCATCACGACGAAGAACACGCCAGTGAGCTGATTGAACACCTCAAGAATCTGATCTGCGGTCACGAGGTCGAAGCTGTTCCGCTGTGCGGGGCGCAGGCGACGCATCTCACGCATCGCGATCGTCACCGCCTCTTGCGCGTCCTCGACGCTCACGTTGTCGCGCGGACGCACCGGAATCCACAGCGCATTCGTGTGATCGTAGCGGAACTGCGCATCGAGCAACTTGAACGGAATGATTGCACCCGTCTCGGCGCCCTGCGGCGCGAAGATGTTCTCCGGTGGGAGATACAGCCCGATCACTGTCATCGGGCGTCCCCCCACCTGCATCGTCTTGCCGATAATGCTCTCGCGTCCAAAGAGGCGACGCGCCATGGCATCATTCACCACCACTACCGAGGCGCCGCTCAACTCCTCGTTGCGCGTAAACCAGCGTCCTTCGCTGAGCTCGCCGCCCTGTACGAGCGTGAATCCCTCGTCCGCGCCAAAGATCGCGGTGGGCTGTGTGCGTTCGCTGCCGTACCCGAGACGCGTGATGGTCTGTGCCCAGATCGCCGCGTACGCCACCTCGGGGAGCTGCTTGAGGCGGTGCGCCTCTGCGGGCGTGATGTCCGGGCGAACTCGGACCCACACCGGTGGGTTGTCCGGATTGATTGGGGTGCTCGAATACACTTTTACCACGTAAAACGTCTTCGGGCCCGCGACCTCCACCGACCGAATAATCTGCGAGCGCAGCCCCTCGACGAGCGACGCCATCGTCATCACCGTGGCCACGCCAATCACCACGCCGAGAATCGTGAGCGCCGAGCGGAGCTTCGCCACGCGCAATGTCTCCATCGCGATGCCGAGGTTCTCTTTGTATTGGTCAAGCCGCGCGCCGATTCGCACGCGCTACTCCTGCCGCATCGCGGCTATTGGATCGAGCCGCGCTGCGCGCCGCGCCGGATACACCCCGAACAGCACCCCGATAAAGGCACCCAGCGCCAGCGCCACCAGCACCGACCACCAGGTGATGCGCGCCGGCAGTGGGCTCGCCACCGAGACGATGAACGCGAACGCCCATCCGACAATCACGCCAATCAACCCGCCCAGCGCGGACAGCGTCACCGTCTCGGCCAAGAATTGCCGCTCGATGTCGCGCGACCGTGCGCCGACCGCTTTGCGGATGCCGATTTCGCGCGTGCGCTCGTTCACCGCCATCAGCATGATGTTCATGATGACGATGCCCCCGACGACGATGCCGATTGCCACCACGGCGGGGACAACCGCGAAGAGGATTCGTGTGAGGTTCTTCCAAAAGTCCACGAGCGCATCTGCGGTCTCCACTGAGAAGTTGTTCTCCTCGTCGGGGCGCAGGCTATGGGCGAGTCGCATCGCCTCCTCGGCGCGCGACATCATCGCCGCGACATCATCACCATCGCGGACTTTCACCGAGATGGTCGTCGTGAGTCGGCGCCCGTACATCATCTCGAAGCGCGTGATTGGCACCAGCGCGTAGGAATCAAACGACTGACCGAGCACGCGCCCCTTGGTCGCGTTCACTCCGATCACCGTGAAGCGTTCGCCCGCGAGGCGGACCTCTTGGCCAACTGGATCCACGGACTCGAAGAGCTTTTCCGCGACCTCAGCACCGAGGACGACATACGGAAGGCGCCGCTCGACATCGAGGGACGACATCGCGCGGCCGCGCTCGGTCTCATAGTCCTGCACGACCTGATACTCATCCGTGATACCGAAAATCATTACGCCGCCGATAGAGCGTCCGCGCCAGAGCATCTCGGTCTGCGGCGTGGGCCACCCAGATTGCCGCGAGATTGCCACCGCGTCCGGCAGTGCGGCGCGAACCGCCGCGGCGTCGCTCGACGAAATTCGCGGGCGCCGCTGCACTTTCGCCCACTGATCGTCGTTGAAGGTCCCGATCCGAATCGGGGTGCGGCGCACTTGGAAGGAGTTCGCGCCGATCAGCGCGTCGGCGATGTTTTCCTTCACATACGCGTTCATCCCTTGAATGATCGCGACGACGGCGATGAGGAACGCCGTGGAGACGATGATGCCAAGGAGCGTGAAAAAGGTCCGCAGCGGGTTGCCGCGGATCTGGGCGAACGCGATGCCGAGAACGTCTGAGTTGCGCACGGGAGTACCCGTAAACTAAGCCCGCGCACGGCGGGGTCGGGAGCCGCGTCAGCAGCCCCCGACCCATCGACTACTCGTGTCGCAGCGCCTCGACCGGATCGAGCTTGGAGGCGCGATTCGCCGGGAGCATCCCGAACAGGACGCCCGTGAGCGCGGCGGCCGCCAATGAGGACACCACAGCGGCGAACGGAATCGAGGCGGGGATGGTCGAGTTCGCCCGTATGACCCACGCGAGCAGGCCGCCGAGTACGAGTCCGATCAGCGCGCCCAGTGAGGTGAGCGTCGCCGCCTCCACAAGGAACTGCCAGAGGATCGTGCCGCGCGTGGCACCGAGCGCCTTCCGGACGCCGATTTCCCGCGTGCGTTCGGTGACGGAGATCATCATGATCGCCACCACGCCGACACCGCCAACCATCAGGCCAACGGCCGAGAGCCCGATGCCGACCAAGAAGATGGCGCCAAAGAGCGCGTCGAACGTCTCCATCATCTTGTCCTGGCCGATGAGGAAGAAGTTGTTCGTCTCACTCGGACGCAGTCCGCGCATGCCGCGCAGCGTTGCCGTCACCGCGTCCATCGCGTCATCGCGAGAGACGGCGGCCTTCGGCTTGACCATCACCATCATCCCGCGGCGCCAGACGTCGAGGCGGCGCCACGCCGTCATCATCGGGATCACCATGCGCGGAGTGTCGGGTCCGCGACCATCAAGCGACTTCAGGAAGCCGGCCTTCGTGGTGTACACGCCGATCACCTGGAAGCGGTTGCCGGCGAGCTCAATCTCTTTCCCGATTGGATCGGAGCCCGCAAAGAGTTCGTCGGCCAACTTCTGGTTCACCAGCGCCACCAGCGCGGCCGCGTCGTGCTCGGATTCCGAGAACGTGCGCCCCTGCGTGATGTCCGCCATGTCCGTGGTCGTCCACTCGGTCGACTGGGCGTCGTAGCCGACGCTCTTCACGAGATTGCCGCGATAGGTGACGTTGCTACCGCCCATCAGCCACGCCATCGCCCCGTCGACTTCAGGGAGTTCGCGCAACGCCCGCCACTCCTCAAGTGTCACGCCGGGATTCCGACGCTCGGGGCAGTCTTCTGTCGGGTTGCATCCGCTGAAGCTCGGATTGCGCCGCCGGACTTGAAAGGTCGACGTGCCGAACTCATCCATGTCGGACTGGAACGACATGCGGATACCGTGCACCGTGGCGCCCATCGCCACGACCACGAAGACGCCGACGGCGACCCCGGAGATCGTCAGCGCAGCGCGGACCTTGTTGGCACGAAGTGAATCGAGGGCCATAACAACGCCCTCGAGCGTAATCATCACACGATCCCAGAAGCGCATCGGCTATTCCTGACGTAACGCGGCGATTGGATCAAGCCGCGACGCGCGACTCGCGGGGTAGATCCCCGCGACAATCCCAACACCTGCGCCCACCACGAGCGCGAGGACCAACGACCACGGCGCGACACTCGCCGGCAATGGCGTGAGCGCCGCGATTAGCATCGCCAACCCGACCCCGAGCGCGGCGCCGATGGCGGCCCCAATGACGCTCAGCGTCGCGGCTTCGACCAAGAACTGCGCGATGATGTCGCGCCGCCTCGCCCCCAGCGCCTTGCGCACGCCAATCTCGCGCGTTCGCTCGGAGAC
>JAYTDH010000422.1:0-1523 GCA_043736095.1 Gemmatimonas sp. | reverse complement strand
GAGCGCCGCATCGAAGACCAGCGCCGGCCACTCGAAGAACGGCATATGCCCCGCGTCGGGCACGCGGAGTACCTGCGCGTGCGGAAGCACCTGTGCATTCGCGTCGGCCTCGGCGACCGGCACCGCATCCTGTTCACCGTGAATCAACAAGACGGGCGACATCACGCGGGCGTGCGATGCGCGCCAATCGTAGCCCTCGCGTCGGAGACGCGCGGCGATGGCGGCGCCAGTCGCACTGATCGAGAGCGGCGGGGGTGCGAGCATCGCCGAGCGATCGTGGAACCAGGAGGGATAGATGGCGCGCGAGTAGCGGGCGTGGAGTGCGGGATCCTCCACAAAGAGCGCGCGCGGATCGAGCGCCGCGAGCGCCGCGCGTTCGTCCTCGAGACCACGCACCGCGAGATGCGCGAGGCTCCGACTGTGCAAGTCATCGAGCCAATCGCTCGTGGGGCCCACCGCATCGAAGGTCACGATGCGACGCGTTCCGTTGGGATCTTCGGCGGCGGCGAGGAGCGCGATGCCGCCGCCCCATGAATGTGCGGCGATGTCCCAGTGCGGGATGCCGAGTGCTTCGCGGAGCGCGCGCACATCGAGTGCATCATGCTCGATGCGTGCGGCGCGTGCGCCAGGTGGAGCCTGCGAGTCGCCGCGTCCGCGCTGATCGTAGAGGATGACTTGGCGCTGCTCGGCGAACGGGGCGAAGGTCGGCCAGAGGAGGTCGTGGCCGTAGATCATGCCGCCGTTGATGGCGAGCAGCGGTGTCGAGCCGGGGATGTTCGGGGAGCGGCGCACGGAGAAGTCGAGGCCGCGTGCCTGTACGCGCTCGCGGGAGAGCGTCGGGGTGCGGGGACGCGCGCGTCGCCACGCGGCGAGGCGGTCGCGCGCTGTGAGCGCGGGCTGCGCTTCGTGCGGTAGGTGAGGTGCGGGTGAATCCACGAGCAGAAACTAGCGGATGCGCGGGCGCGCGCGCGTGGTGCTCAGGTGGTGCGCGGGAATGCACGGGTCTAAGGGTGGCCCCTCAAACCGAGGGCTTGACATAGGGGTAGGGGGTATCTATTCTTATACCCACGTAGGGTATCCACGCACTCGGAGAGGACACTATGAAAGAGCAGACGCTGGAAGTAGGGGGCATGTCGTGCGGTCACTGCCTGATGACGGTCAAGAACGCGCTCGCGGCACTCGCGGGTGTGCAGACGGAGGAAGTGCGGATTGGCAAAGTGCGGGTCAGCTACGACGAGTCCGTTGTGAAACCCGACTCGATCGCTGAGGCGATCCGGAATGCGGGCTACACCGTGCTCGCCACCCTGTAGGGGAGAGGCATCGATGAGCGGGACCGAACTGCTCGTGCTCGCCGGCGCGGTCGCGCTCATTGTGGCCGTGAACTGGTGGTTTTTTGTGGCGGGACGCGCGCCGGCGCCGGCGGCGGCAGTCGCCGCGGGAGCCGCCGTGAATGGCGTGCCCGCCGTGGTCGTGATTGTTGTGGACGGAGGCTACTCGCCTGCGACGGTGCAGGTGAAGGCGGG
>JAYTDH010000421.1:0-3208 GCA_043736095.1 Gemmatimonas sp. | reverse complement strand
CTCTCCGATCCGATCGAGAACATGGGCGCTCAGATGGTGAAGGAAGTCGCGACCAAGACCTCTGATCTCGCCGGCGACGGCACGACCACGGCGACGGTGCTCGCCCAGGCGATCTTCCGCGAAGGCCTCAAGAACGTGACGGCCGGCGCGAACCCGATGGCCATCAAGCGCGGCATCGACAAGGCGGTCGCGGCGGTCGTCGAGGAGCTCAAGAAGCTTTCCGTCCCGACCAGCGGCAAGAAGGAAATCGCTCAGGTTGGCGCGATCTCGGCCAACAACGATCCTGAGATCGGCAACCTCATCGCGGAAGCGATGGAAAAGGTCGGCAAGGACGGCGTCATCACCGTCGAAGAGGCCAAGGGCCTCGAGACGACTCTCGAGACTGTCGACGGCATGCAGTTCGACCGCGGCTACCTCTCGCCGTACTTCATCACCGATCCGGACAAGATGGAAGCGGTCCTTGAGGACGCCCACATCCTGATCCACGACAAGAAGATCTCCTCCATGAAGGACCTGCTCCCGGTCCTTGAGAAGGTTGCGCAGACAGGCAAGCCGTTGCTCATCATCGCCGAGGACATCGAGGGTGAGGCGCTGGCCACACTCGTCGTGAACAAGCTCCGCGGCACGCTCCGCGTCTGCGCCGTGAAGGCGCCGGGCTTTGGCGATCGCCGGAAGGCGATGCTTGAGGACATTGCGGCTCTCACGAAGGGTGTCGCGATTTCTGAGGAGATGGGCCTCAAGCTCGAGAACACCGTTCTTACGGATCTCGGCCGCGCGAAGCGCATTGTGATCGACAAGGACAACACGACGATCATCGACGGCTTCGGCGAAGAAGACAAGATCAAGGGCCGCATCAAGGAAATCGAAGTGGCCATCGAGAAGTCGACGAGCGACTACGACAAGGAGAAGCTCCAGGAGCGCAAGGCGAAGCTCGCGGGCGGTGTGGCCGTGATCAACGTTGGTGCCGCGACCGAGAGCGAGATGAAGGAGAAGAAGGCCCGTGTCGAGGACGCGCTCCACGCGACCCGCGCGGCCGTCGAAGAGGGCATCGTCCCAGGCGGCGGTGTCGCCCTGATTCGTGCCCAGAGCGCGCTCAAGACGCTCAAGCTTGATGCCGACGAGCAGATTGGCGTCGACATCATCCGCAAGGCGATCGAGGAGCCGATCCGTATGATCGTCCAGAACGCCGGTGGTGAAGGGTCAATCGTAGTGGAGAAGGTGCGCGCGTCGAAGGACAAGAACTTCGGCTACAACGCGTACTCCGACACCTACGAGGACCTCGTCCTCGCCGGCGTCATCGACCCGACGAAGGTGACTCGCACGGCGCTGCAGAATGCCGCGTCGATCGCCTCGCTCCTTCTCACGACCGAGTGCCTGATTGTCGAGAAGAAGGAAAAGGAATCTGGCGCGTCGGCCCCGCAGGGCGGCGGCATGGGCGGGATGTACTAGTACGGCAGATGTAGGCCGTAAGCTGTAAGCTGTAAAAGAGCCCCAGTCGCGAATCGCGCGACTGGGGCTCTTTTACAGCTTACAACTCACACCTGCAGTTGTAGTTAGTTGTGCGGCAGCAGCTCCTCCGCAATCGCCTCAGAGTCCACGGCATCCACCACCGAGTGGATCAACCCATTGGCGATGTCGTATACCCACCCGTGCAACACCGGCCGCTTCCCTCGCGCCCACGCATCGCGGATCAACGGCGTGCGCGACAAGATCCCGACCTGCTGCAACACATTCAAGTCGGAGAGCCGCGCGAGCCGATCCTTCGCGTCGGGGATCGCGTCGAGTTCATCCGCATGCCAGCGGATCGTGCTGCGGATATCGCTCAGCCAGTGGTCCACGACGCCATTCGTCTCCGGCCCCATCGCCGCCTTGAGCGCGCCGCAATGTGAGTGGCCGCAGACAATCACGTGCGGCACATCGAGCACATTCACCGCATAGGCAAGCACGGAGAGCAGGTTCAGGTCGGTGCTCCAGACCTGATTGCCGATGTTTCGGTGCACAAACATCTCGCCGGGGAGCGCTCCCGTCATCTTCTCCAGCGGCACCCGGCTATCGGAACAGCCAATCATCAGGAAGTGTGGCTCTTGCCCGCCTTCCGTGCGCGTGAAGAAGTCGGGGTCGGTCGCAATCATCTCCGCCGCCCACGCTTTGTTGTTGGTGATCAGCGTCTTATAGGCTTCCATGGCAACGTCTCCAGAACTCAGCGGGGAAGAAGGGATCCGCGCGCTGGGACCCCCACAAGTCGAAAATCGATATCGCGTGCCAGCGCGGTCTCGCTGAAGCGATGGATCACCTCAAGCACATCGGGGTCGATGCGACGCGTGTGGCGTGCGTCCACCTCGATACGGCTTCCCGGCGCCAACTTCTCCAACATCTGCGTCAGTGCCGTTTTGTGTAGGAAGTTCACATTGTCGTGGAGCTGCAAGCGCTTCAGCACGGCGCCAGGGGAGCTCACTTCGGTGAATGGCGGGCTCTCGAGTTGATCGCGCAAGATCACTGTCACGCCGACGGCGAGGCCGATGAGGATTCCCCGTAGCAGGTCCGTGAGCAGGATTGCCGCGATCGTCGCGAAAAACGGAATCGCGTACGTGCGCCCCTTGTGCACGACCGACTGGAACAGCGCGGGACTCGCCAGCTTGTAGCCCACGTGGATAAGCACCGCCGCCAACGCCGCTAGCGGGATGGTATTGAGCAGCGGCGCGAAGAGGAGTGCGGCGACCAACAGCATCACGCCATGCAGAATCGCTGACCACCGCGTGCGGCCACCAGCGGCGATGTTCGTCGCCGACCGCACGATGACGCCTGTCACGGGGAGTCCGCCAATCAGTCCCGAGACCACATTCCCTGCGCCCTGCGCGAGTAGCTCGCGATCCGTCGACGCTTCGCGCCGCAACGGATCCATCTCATCTGTTGCCTGAAGCGAGAGCAGACTCTCAAGCGACGCAACCACGGCGAGCACCACGGCAACGTGCCACACTGCCGGCTGCAGCATCGCGCTGAAATCCGGCGTCGTGAATTGTCCGAAGAACTCGCCAAGAGAGGCCGGCGTCGGGATGCGCACGAGATGCGTCTCCGCAATCGTTAACGCCGGCGCAAACAGCGTGAAGAGTTTGTTCATGCCGATGCCGACCAGCACGACGGCGAGCGGAGCGGGGAAGGCCTTGGCCGCGCGCAACGGTCCGCGGCCCCAGAGAAACAGCAACGGAAG
>JAYTDH010000420.1:0-2564 GCA_043736095.1 Gemmatimonas sp. | reverse complement strand
CTCGCCGAGCACGGACTCCCGACCTCGGCTTTTCTGGCCGCGACACCAATGATCTTCACCGGGATTGCGCGGCGGATCGCGGCGTATCTCGGCGTGGCGAAGGCCTCATTCAGTGGCGACGGGTGCGCCGAGATTCTCGCCGCCGCCCGACCGGCGTTGCGCGACCAACAGCGCGGACTCCTTGTGATGCACTGGCCGGATGGTGACCGCGCGGGCCACGAGCACGGCTGGATGTCGGCCGGCTACGCGAACGCGGTGCGGCGAATGGATGGCGCGATGGGCGCGCTCCGCGGGCTGATCGACCTCACTGATCCCGCCACGCTGCTGATTGCGCTCGCCGATCATGGCGGCGGCGGCGCGGTGGCCACGCATCACAACAGCGAGCATCCGTTCGATCGCACGATTCCGATGATCCTTGCCGGCGGCGCGGTGAGACGCGGGGACCTCGCACCGGGGTCGTCACTGCTCGATGTGCCGGCCACAATCTGTTGGGCGCTGGGAGTGCCGCGGCCAGAGAGCTACGTCGGGTCGCCCCTGATGGCGGCCCTTCGCCGCGATCCCGCCGTCGAGGCCCTCAGGCTCGATACCGCCGTTGAGGCCGCATGATTCGCGTTGTTACGCGCCCGTTGCGCGGATATCGGACGACCGCGACACGGCCCACCGAAGTTGAGGGCACGATGCTACGACTTCCGTTGATCACCCGACTCGACGCTCGCGACCGCGCGCTCTTCTTGCGCTGGGTAATCGGCGAGCACACTCCAGAGCGTGCGACGCGCGCGTGGGTGGCGCTGACGAATGTTGGGGGCGCGCGAATCTCGATTGTGCTGGTGCTCTTGCCGATGCTTTTTGCGAGTGGCGCGCTGCAACTCGCGGGAATTCAGGCGGCGTGGGCACTCGCGCTCTCGCACCTCGTGGTGCAGGTGATCAAGCGGCGCGTGCTGCGCGAGCGCCCGTCAGTGCGCGTGACGGCCGCGACGTATGTGAACGTCCCGGATAAGTTCTCGTTCCCGAGTGGTCACTCGTGCGCGGTGATGAGCGTCGCGTTTGTGTTCGCGATGGCGTTCCCGGTGCTGAGCTTGCCGCTCCTGTTGTTGTCGGCGCTCGTCGGTTGGTCGCGCGTGCGGTTGGGCGTGCACTATCCTGGCGACGTGCTGGCCGGTCAGGCGATTGCGATCGCCACGGGAATCGTTGTGCTCGGGCTCTGGTAGGCGCGGTGTCGCGCCCCGACGCACGCGGACTGCGACTCGCACTGTTCACGGATACATACGCTCCGCAGGTGAATGGGGTCGCGCGTACGCTTGAGCGATTGGTCGCGGCGGTCGAGAACGCGGGTGGGGCGGTCCGCGTGGAGACGGTTGAAGATCCGCTTGCCGTCAACGATGCGCGCGTCGTGCGGTGGCCGAGCGCGCCGTTCTTTGCGTATCCACAGCTGCGGATGTCGGCGCCGCTCCGCGCCGATGTCGCGGCGGGGCTGCGCGCATGGAAGCCGACGCTGCTGCACGCGACGACTCCGTTCGGCGTGGGACTCGCGGGGCGTACCGCGGCACGCGCCCTTCAGGTGCCGCTCGTGACCTCGTATCACACCGCGTTCCCCGAGTATCTCAAGCACTACGGACTCGGCGCGCTCGATCCGGCGACATGGCCGTATCTGCGGTGGTTTCATAACAGTGGCCAGCGGACGTTCGCGCCATCCCGCATGGTTGCGACGCAGCTGCTCGGGCAGGGCTTCCGCGAACTTCGCGTCTGGGGGCGCGGCGTGGACCCCGAGCGATTTCACCCGCGCTTTCGCAGCAACGCGATGCGCGAGGCGATGGGCGTCACCTCCGATGAGCTGGTTGTCGCGTATGTCGGGCGGCTTGCCCCAGAGAAGGGTGTGCTCCTTGCGATCGAGGCGATGCAGCAGGTGCAGGCCCGACACGAGGGACGCGTGCGATTCGCTATCGCCGGGGACGGACCGAGCGACACGAAGTGCCGCGACACGGCTCCCAGTACAACCTGGTTCGCCGGCATGCTGCACGGCGATGCACTCGCCGCGTTCTACGCCTCGGCGGATCTCTTGGTCTTTCCGTCAACGACCGAGACCTTTGGCAATGTCGTCCTTGAGGCGATGGCGTCGGGCTTGCCGGTGGTCGCGCCAGATGCCGGCGCCACGACTGAACTGGCGAATGGCGACACGGCGCAGCTCTTCCGTGGCGGCGATGCCGCGGCGCTCGCGCGGGCGATCGAAGCGCTGATTACGGATCCGAACCGTCGCGCGCAACTGCGCGCCGAGAGTTTGCTCGTGGCACAGGCTCGCGCTTGGGGCGCGATCTGGGACGGTCTCTTTCGCGAGTACGACGAGATTGTGAGAGCGCCGGTCCGCCGAACCGCCTGAATACGCGGCGGGGCGAAACGTGTGACCTCTGTCACGCGTCATTCTGGGCACGCGGGTCGAGGCAAGTTGTCCCCACGGGGTAGCCCCTCGCTGCGGAGCGACCGATATTCCGAGGTCCGCGCGCCGTGACCTTCCTGGCGTCTGCCGGGTCCGATCCGTACAGGAGATACCGAGCCGATGACGATCCGAC
>JAYTDH010000419.1:0-3025 GCA_043736095.1 Gemmatimonas sp. | reverse complement strand
TACGCCGTCGCGTTGGAGAGCCCGCGCGCCGCATCGGTCATCATGGCGCCGACTAACGACTTGGTGACAGCGGTCATCCGCTCGCTCGCGGCCTTGAGTTGCGCAGCCATCATCGAGAGGTCGCCGAGCACCGCCGACGCCTCAGCGACCGTCTCGCCGATCTCGCCGATGAGCGCTGCGAACGCCGCTCCCTTCTGCTGCGTGACTTTGCGACCGAGGAGGTCGAGCGCCTGAATGCCGTTGGTGCCTTCGTGAATCTGGTTGAGGCGATTGTCGCGGAAGAGCTGCTCGACGTTGTACTCACGCGCGTAGCCGTAGCCGCCCATCACCTGCAGCGCGTTGGAGATGCCCTCTTGGCAGTAGATCGACGGCCAGCTCTTGGCAATCGGCGTCAGCACTTCCAGGAGCAACGTCGCCTTCTGCCGAGCGGCATCATCGGCACCGGTCTGCTGTTCGTCCACGAGCCGCGAGCAGGCGAGAATCAGGTGCATTGAGCCTTCGGCCGCGCACTTCCCGATCAGCAGCATACGACGCACATCCGCGTGCTCGATAATCGCGACCGGCGGGCGCTTCGGATCCTTCTCGCCTGGGACGCGCCCCTGCTTCCGCTGCTGCGCGTAGTCGAGCGCGAGGCCGAACGCCTCGTACCCCATTGCCGTGGCCGCGCGGCCGACGCCGATGCGCGCTTCATTCATCATGTGGAACATGTAGGCGAGGCCGTGATGCGCTTCGCCAATCAGGTAACCGACGCAGGGACCCTGCTCGCCAAAGTTGAGCAGCGTGGAGGTCGTGCCGCGCCATCCCATCTTATGGATGAGCCCCCCGAGCGTGACGTTGTTCTTCGCGCCAACGGTCGCGCCGTCATAGTGCTTCTTGGGGACGATAAACAGCGAGATTCCTTTGGTGCCCTCGGGCGCGGCGACGATACGCGCGAGCACGAGGTGGACAATATTCTCAGTCAGCTCGTGTTCGCCGGCGGAGATCCAGATCTTCGTCCCTTCGACGTGATACGTGCCATCGCCCAGCGGCGTGGCCTTCGTCCGCACGTCCGCGAGCGCGGACCCCGCATCGGGCTCGGTGAGCGCCATCGTGCCGGAGAAGCGCCCCTCCAGCATCGGAGGGAGCCAACGTAGCTTCTGGTCCTCACTGGCGAACTCAGCGATCAAGTTGGAGGCGCCGGCGGTCAACATCGGATAGCTCGCGGTGCCAATATTCGCCGCCTCGAGATGCGCGATGGCCGCCGACGCGATCACGTGCGGCAGCTGCAGGCCGCCGCGCGACTCATCGTGCGTCGATGCGATAATGCCGGCCGCCGCCGTGGCATCCCACGCTGGCTTCACGCCGGGCTGCAGGACGACAACGCCGTCCTTCACCTCGGGCTCTTGCTGGTCGTTGGCCTTGCGATTTGGAGCGTAGTGCTCGTCCGCGATACCGGCGGCGGTGTCGAGCACCGCATCGTAGACCTCACGGCCCTGCCCGTCGAAGCGTGGACGCTCGGCGAGTGATTCGACGCCGAGGAGTTCATAGAGGAGGAAGTCGAGATCGCGACGCGGAAGCATGCCGAGGCCAGGTTAGGGATCAGGGATCAGTGAAATATGAAAGGGCGCGACGGAAGCGGTACAGGTGTGGTGAAACCGGATTGCGCCACTCGCGGTCGAGATGCAAGTAAACCCTCCCGTTTTGGCGGTTGTCCTGTCATCGTTCGGCGATGCGATCCTCCCCCACCCTCTTTTTCGCGGTATTGCTCGGGCTCTCGGCTTGCTCCACCCGGTCCGCGCCGGCACCCGCGCCCATAGCCTCGCCGCAGCTGGCGTCTGGGGTTGATCGTGCGCGCGCCGATTCGCTGCGCTACGCGTACACTGAGGGCGACATCGCCTTTATGACCGGGATGATCCAGCACCACGCGCAGGCGATCCTGATCTCGCGATGGGCGCCCACACACGAGGCAAGTGCGGAGTTGCAGCGGCTGACGGCGCGAATCATCAATGCCCAGCGCGACGAGATCACGCTGATGCGCACCTGGCTCGCCGATCGGAACCAGCGCGCCCCGTTCGTGGACAGCACCGGCACGGTGACGGGTCTCTCGGGGGACGAGCACGCAAGGCACGAGATGCCCGGGGGGCACGGGGGGCACGGGGGGCACGGGGGGCACAACGGGATGCCTGGGATGCTCTCCCCGACGCAGCTCACCGAGCTCGACGCCGCGACTGGGCCGGCCTTCGACGAACTCTTTCTGACGTTTATGATCCGTCACCACCGCGGCGCGGTGCTGATGGTGCGCGACCTTTTGTCGCAGAACGGCAGCGGGCAGGACGAGACGATCTTTAAGTTCGCCGCGGATGTCGAGGTGGATCAGTCCACCGAGATTCGTCGAATGCTCCAGATGTTGCTCGAACTCGGTGGCATCCCGCCGAACTGACTGGCGGGGTGCTCCGAGCCTGATGGTCTACGCTAGTTCCACTCACGCAGAGGATTCTCTGATGTCCGTAGTTCTTCATCGCCGCGGTGCGGCGCTGTCCCGTGCGGCGCTGTCCCGTGCGGCGCTGTCCCTCGCGACGCTGGCCATCGTGGCCGCGTGTGCGACTCCACCCGCCGCGACGCCGCCAGCTCCGGCCAACCGTCAGTCCGATGCGCGCGTCGGCCTGTCGGCCGGACTCTTCAACGCTGGCGAGGCAGTCTCGAACATGCGCGTGGTCGGCACCGCGCGATCGCCGGAGGGCTTCCTCGGCATCATGAACTCCGACCTCGCCTTCACCGGCAACTATGTCATTCAGGGCAACTACACTGGACCGGTGATCTGGGATATCTCGAATCCGGCCGCGCCGACGCTCGTGAAGGCGATTGTCTGCCCCGCATCACAGAACGACGTCTCGGTCTTTCGCAACCTGATGTTTGTCTCGTCCGAGGACTTCGCGAGTCGTACCGACTGCGGAAGCGGCGGCGTGCGCGACTCCGTGAGCGCTGTCCGCTTCCGCGGCGTCCGTGTGTTTGACATCTCCAACATCGCCGACCCTAAGCTCCTCGT
>JAYTDH010000418.1:0-4411 GCA_043736095.1 Gemmatimonas sp. | reverse complement strand
AGTTCCCCCATATTTATTCTGAATCGTGCGTCGGCAGCATCCCCACACGGGGAGCCCTTCGTGCCTTCGTGGTCAATCACCGATCAGGAGCTCGCGCCGATGCCGCTTATCCCACTCCGCACCCTCCAGCCGCGTCCAACCGAGCAGATCGAAGATGCGTGGATTGCGCACCTACAGGCCAAACTCGCCGACCCGACGACCGACCGCGCGCACCTCTGCCGCGATACGCTCATGGAACTCGCCTACCCGCAGTACGCGGGGCGGTATGAGCAGGTGATGGCGGATCTGCACACCCCGCTCGGCGCACAACTTGCGCTCGCGGCGCTCGACCCGCGCAACATCACGCTGGAGCCTGAGTACTACGGCGACTGCGACCAGGAGCGCTTTCAGCGCGTCAAGCCACTGCTCTGGCTCTGGTATTCGTTCGATCGGCTGCCGGTCGGCGGACAGACGGTACAACTCGGCGTGAAGCTCCGGCGGGCACTCGCGCCGTACATCTTCAAGTCGGTCGGGAAGAACTTCAAGTGCTTTCAGCACGTGGAGTTCTCGTTTGGCTACAACATGGAGGTCGGCGACGATGTCATCGTGCACCGCCACGTACTGCTCGATGATCGCGGCGGTATCCGCCTCGGCAACAAGGTCTCGATCTCCGATTACGCGAACATCTATTCGCACACGCACAGCATCGTAGATCAGACGGATGTGACGAACTCCCTCACGGTGCTCTCCGATGGTGTGCGGATCACGTACCACGCGACAGTGCTCGCTGGTGTGCACGTGGGCGAGCAGGGGATGATCGGCGCGGTGGCGGTAGCGACCAAGGATGTACGTCCGTATCACGTGAATGTCGGGATTCCCGCGAAGTCGGTGCGCGTGAAACCGAACGCACCGCCCGAGGGAGATCGGTTGCGGACGAGTACGGAGCGGTCAGTGGTGAAGGAGTGACTCGCGATTTACCGCGGAGGCACGAACGGCCATTCAGATGGGCGGCACGAGTAACACATCGTGCACCGCAGGCGTGCGGAGCAAGGCGTACGCATCGTCGAGATGCCGTCGCTCATGCGGCCACGAGAAGCGCCGTCGCGCCGCCGAGACGGTGACCCAGCCATGCTTGTCGTGCTCCTCACCGCGTACCACCGGTGTGCTGCCGGGCACGACGGCGGCGAAGACCGCGGCCAACTGCACGCTTTGCCGCGGCACGAGATAGAACGGATGCATCGTGATGGAGAGCAGCGACTCCGCCGTGAGGCCCGTCTCTTCGAGCAGCTCACGACGCGCGGCGGCCTCGAGCGACTCTCCTTCGTTGACCTTGCCGTGCACCATCTCCCAGCTGCCGGGGCACCGCGTGCCCTCGCGACGACGGAGCACGAGTACTTCCCATCCTTTTCGCACCGCACGGAAGACGACGACGTCCACCACACGCACTTCGATGGGAACCACGGGCACTAGGGCTTCGCCTTCCGGTCGATCAACGAATGGATACGCGCCGAGAGGGCACGCGCGCGGAACGGCTTCGTGAGGTAATCGCTCGCACCATACTCGAAGACGCGCACTTCGCTCTCCTCATCGCCCTTCGCCGTGAGCACGATGACGGGGAGTTTCGCGGTCGCCGGACGCGCCCGAAGATGGCTGAGGACGCCATAGCCATCGAGGCGCGGAAGGTTGAGGTCGAGCACGACAAGATCGGGGGCGAGTCGGTCGACTTCGTCGAGCGCGACGACCCCATCGCTCGCTTCATACACAACGAACCCTTCGCGTTCGAGGAGATCCTTCATCACGCGCCGGAGCGACTCTTCATCCTCGACAAGAAGCACGCACTTCGCGGCAGGACGCTTCACCACCTCGTCGCCCGCGAGTTCAAAGGCCTCGCCGGTGAAGCCCGTCGGCTGCGCGAGACGTCCCGAGCGGCGACGCGGCGAATCAGACACGGAAGCGGAGGGACCTTCTTCATCCTCCCGCAACTGCTGCACGGACTTCGAGCCGCGCGGCTCGTTCGGCCGCACCGCGGAGACTTCTGCCGTTCCGAGGCGCGGAGAGCTCCCCGAGCGCGAACTCCCTTCTTGCGGAGCCTCGAGCACACGGAGCAGCTCCTCAATCGTCGTCTCGCCCTGGCGCACGTGCTGCACCGCGGACTCCCACAACGACTTCATCCCACCCTCGCGCGCGCCATCGTTGATGCGCTCGACGCTTTCATTTCCGGCGATGCGCCGCTCGACCTCCTCGGTCACGAAGAGCACTTCCTCAATCGCGAGACGACCGCGGTAGCCAGTCATCGAGCATTCGGGGCAACCCACCTGACGGTACAGCGTGCCCTGCTCGGGGAAGTACTTCTGGAGGCGATCGGGCACCTGCCCCACCGCGAGCTCTCGGCAATGCACACAGAGCCGGCGCATCAGGCGCTGCGCCACGACACCCTTGAGCGCGGCGGCAATCTTGTACGTCTCGATCCCGATGTCCACGAGTCGAGTCACTGAGCTCGCGGCATCGTTCGTATGAAGCGTCGAGAGTACCAAGTGGCCAGTGAGCGATGCTTGGATGGCGATGTTCGCGGTTTCTTTGTCTCGAATCTCGCCAACGAGGATGACGTCGGGATCCTGACGGAGGATCGAGCGGAGTGCGGCGGGGAAGGTGAGGCCCGCCTTCTCGTTGACCTGCACCTGCACAACACCCGCCAGCCGATACTCGACGGGGTCCTCGACCGTCACAATGTTCACGCCGCGATTCTGCACCGTGCGCAGCATGGAATACAACGTCGTCGTCTTGCCGGAGCCCGTGGGGCCGGTGACGAGCACGATGCCCTCGCGCGTCTGCAACAACTCCATGATGCGATTGAGTTCATCGGGGAGCAGGCCGAGCGAATCGAGCGAAAGGATCGTGCTGCGTTGATCGAGCACGCGGATCACGACCTTCTCGCCCTGCGACGCCGGGAGTGTGGAGACGCGCAGGTCGACGCGGTTCCCGCTCACCGCCACGCGCGCCCGGCCGTCCTGCGGACGAAGGCGGTCGGCGATGTCGAGTTGCGCCATGATCTTCACGCGCGAGACGAGCGGGATGCCCGCCGCCTTCGGTAGCACCATCGCTTGGCGGAGCACACCGTCGATGCGATACCGCACGGCGATGCCACTCTCTTCTGGCTCCAAGTGGATGTCCGACGCGCGCGATTGAATGCCCTCAGCGAGGATGCGATCGACGAGCTGGATGACCGGACGCTCGCCAGCGCGGGCGGCGTTGATGTCGATGTCGGCTTCTTCGATCGACTCGTCGATATTCTCGAGGTCGTAGCTCCCCTGCACGTTCTCGAGAATCTTCTCGATCACATTCTCGGGGCGATACACCTCATCGAGACGGTCCGCGATGCGTTTTGGCGCGGCGATGCTCATCCGCACGGTGCGGCCAAGTGCGAAGGCCAGCGTGCGCTCGCAATCGAGGTCGAGCGGATCGGAGGTCGCGATGTCGAGGACGGAGTCGGAAATCGACAGGGGGAGCACGCGGAACTTGCGGGCGAGCGCCTCAGGCACGAGTTCGCGGGCCTGCTGGCTCACGCTCCCGACCTCCGCAATCTTGAAACGAAAGCGCTTCGCGACCGCCTTCACGACGTCCTCATCGGTCAGCCAGCCGCGACGCACCGTCTCTTCCCACAGGCTCACGGGAGGGCTCGAGCGGAGCGCGTCAATCTGCGACGGCTCCAGCAACCCCTCGAGCGTCGCCATCAGCCATTCATCCTTCGCCGGCTTCGCGCTACTCGCCATGCCACTCCCTCAACGGGTCCGGGACGCCTACAGAGTGTAAAGATACCGTGCGAGTTCACTACAGGGCCAGCACCGACGCACCGCCACGTCAGAGGATCGGCCAGAGCTCGCGCGAGACATCGAGCGAGAACATCCAACGCCCATCGCGGAGCCCGCGCGCAATATCCAGCCGTAGGAGGTCGAAGAAGGCCACGCTGCCCAGCCCAATCGACGGAGACCAGCCTCCCCTCCCCCCTATTGGACGATCTAGCCAGACGCCGTGCACGAACGGGGCGACCACCAGCGTACCCGGCACCCGCCCGAATCGACCGAGGTTGATTGGCACAAACGGGATGCGCCCCTGCCACTCGAGCCGCTGGCTCACGCCGGCGCCTGCCACGAGCGAGTGGAACACGTACCCCGGACCGGTGATCGGGCCGCCGAACCGGACCGCGTCCTGCAACGACGTTCCGGCGCCACGCGAGACGCCGGCCGCCAGAGTCCGCGAGACCAGTCGGCCGCGGCCCATCGGGGCAGCGTACTCCAACTCGCCGGAGAACCTGGCGACGCGGCGGCCAAACTCGGCACTCCCCGGAGACGCGAGCTCGGAGCCGCTGACGCGTAGCCCCGTACGAAGCTTGCCTGCGCCGTTCGCCACGAGGCGCGCTGTTTCCCACCCAAGC
>JAYTDH010000417.1:0-4414 GCA_043736095.1 Gemmatimonas sp. | reverse complement strand
GAGGTCGCCGTCACGACGGGAGCGGCGCTCGTGCAATCGGGCGCGGTACGTCCCCCCACGTTCGTAAAGATCGATGTTGAGGGTGCCGAGGGTGCGATGCTCGAGGGAGCGCTACCCGTGAGACCGCCCCACGCCCTCATCTTCCTAGCGCTTCACTCAGCCGCGGCTGATGAACACTGCACGCGGCTACTGCGAGAGAAGGGATTCTCACTGCTTCCCTCTCGGGAACTGGATCAGGCGCGGCGCGAGGGCTGGCGTGGTGACCCGGACCTGCTGTGCGTCGGACCCGCGCATCAATCAGTTAATGGCTTGACTGCATCAGCCTAACGAGCGCCGCCACATCCTGCCCACCGTCCACGCGCGTCTCCGCCCCATCCGCCGCCGAAACGAGCGAGAACCTAGCCCCCACACCTCCACCAATCGCGCGCACCGCATCGAGATACACGGACGCCTGCACCCCATACCGCTCCGCCAGCACCGCGCTCTCGGCCCGCGACGACTTCACATCCACGATCCGCACCTCGCCATCAACTCGGGCAATGAGATCAATCGCCCCAACGAGCGCGGTGCCGTCAGCGAGTAATCGCGTAAAGCCGAGTTCTCGACGCGCCCCTGGAGCATCGGCCACCTCGCGCCACGCCGGCGCCGCATTCACGGTCTCGACGCGGCCGCGCAGAAATGCCCGCAACCGCGCGCCGGCCTCCGTGCGTTGCGACGGCGCACCATCATCCCACTCCGCGATGGCATCCTCGAGTACCACATCCATGTCGGCCTCACCATCTGCAAGCCGTTCAAGGACGCTGTGCACGATCTGCCCCGTCACGATGGCGCGCTGAATCGCCACCGCCGCGTCGCGTGACTTCCCCGAGGGCGCGAGCATCGGCACGCGATGCAGATAGATACTGCGCCACTCCTGCGGAGCACGCGCAAAACTCATAAGCTGTGTCGCGGACAATCGACTTGATCCAAGTGGCGCCGAGTGCGCCAGCGGAGGAAGCGTCAACGCCGACGCAACAGCGGCCCTCAGCGCAGCCGCAGGCGCCACACCATCCGCGAGCTGTACGGTCGCGCCGAACACCGCTCCGAGATGATTCACGTACGCGTACGTCGATCCAACCACGGGCGCTCCCAGCACCTTCATAAAATGCTGCGCCGCTGACGTCGCCTTCTTGTGCGCACCGAAGGGCAGCGTGAACAGAAGCATCCGATGCTTCGCCCGCGTCGCCGCGACATACCAGACGCGCAACCGCTCCGCGAACTGCTCCGCACTTTCGATTGCCAGCAACTCCTCGTGCCGCGCATCCGTTGCCTTTGAATCCTCCGACACCTCGCAAATGGCGAAGGTCTCGCGTCCCACGCAGAATGTGTCCTTTGGCTCCTGCAACTGCCCCGCGAGATCGGCGAGCACCACCACATCCCACTCGAGCCCCTTGGCCGAGTGTACCGTGGTGATGGTGACGACATCTCCGCGCTCACCGTAGAGCCGCTCAGGCGCAACCTCATCCTCACGCGCCCGCGCGTCGCGTACCTCGCGCAAGAACTCCCCAAGCGATGCATCACGCCCCGCCTCAAGCAACCGCAACAGCTTGCGCACATTGGCGATCCGCTGCGCGCCGTCGGGATCAAGCGCGAGCGCGGCAAGGAATCCTGTCTCCACAATGCTGCGCTCAAGGAATGCAGCCGCGGAGAGACGATCCCGCAACGCGGCACCTCGTCGCAGGAGTTGTGCAGCAGTTGCGAGCAACGCGCCCTCGCCCGCGTACAGTGACGGCGACGAAGCCGCCCGCTCCGCTGCGTCCACAAGTGTCTCATCGCGGTGCGACTCATCGCGGTGGGGCTCATCGCGGTGGGGCTCATCGCGGAGCGGTCCATCGCCCCGCGCCTTCGCGATCGCCAACAACGTCGCATCCCGTACGCCGACAAAGGGCGACTTCAAGACACCCATCACAGCTGTATCATCGGCCAGATCTCGCACGGCGCGCAACAAGAGTACGCAGTCCACCACCTCGCGCGCCTCCCAGAACCCTTTCCCGCGCGGCACATACGACGGAATCCCCGCGACCGTCAGCGCACGGTGCAACTCATCGGCCACTTTCCATCCGGGCACGAGGATCGCCATCCTCCCCCACGCAAACTCGTCGTGCAACGCCGCAAGCCGCGTGGCAATCGCCGGATGCTCCGCCTCACGCACCGGATTCGCCGTGAGCGGCTTCCCCTTCTCGTCCGGCTCAAGCACGTGCAATTCGACGCACGCATCTCCCTCGCGATGCGCGGCGCGCGCTACGAGCGGCGCGAAGTCCACCTCAAAAGGTTGACGCGTGCCATCCTCAGCGAGCGGGCGGTCCATCAACTCGCCCACGACGTGATCCACAAAGCCGAGTATGGCGGCCTTGGAACGGAAGTTCTCGTGCAGCGGAAGGACCTGCCCAGCCCCCGCGCGGAAGCGCTGCGCCGTGCGACCCCAGAGCGTGACATCGGCGCGACGGAAGCGATAGATGCTCTGCTTGGGGTCACCCACGAGCACGAGGCGCGTGGGAGCGGGATCCGAGATCTCGAGGCCGGCGAGCAGCATCGCGATCTCCTGCTGCACAGGATCGACATCTTGGAACTCGTCAATCACGAGTAGCCGCAGCCGCCGCTGCACCGCACGACGCACATCATCGTTCCGCAGCAGGTTGCGCGCGCCGACAATCATGCTATCGAAGTCGAGTGCACCGAGCGCCGTGAGACGCTCGCGCCGCCGCGCCAGCGTGCGCGTCGCGATGGTCATCATCGCCAACTCGTGCGCGCGTAGCTCTGGCCCCTTGATCGCCCACCGCTCGAGACGGTCCGCGTCCTGCGCCGCCTTGGATACCCAGCCGATAACATCACCGAGCTTCCGCCCACGCAAGAGCTCGGCGAGTCCGGGAACATCTCCACGCTCCAATGCGAGATGCACTTCGTCACGCGCGGCCTCAGCAGCCACCGCACCGGCCTCCGCATCACTGAGCACGCGCTGACCCGGCGGAAGTGACCCGCGCAACGCGTACGTCCGCAGGAGTTCGCCGCAGAATCCGTGAATGGTGCCGAGCCGCGCCGCATCCACATCGGTCGCGAGATCAGGACGCCCCGCCTTGCGCAACGCATCGCGCATCTTGCGCACGAGATCTGCTGCCGCCGCGTTGGTGAACGTGATGGCGGCCAGGGTGTCGAGCGAGAGCGGCGCGCTCGCTCCGGCGAGCACTGCATCGCCGCTGCCAACATTCACGCCCAACGCGTGCAACAGGAGTTGCACTACCGTGGTGGTCTTCCCCGAGCCCGCGCCCGCATCCACGAGCACATTTCCCTCAGCGAGTACAACTGCCCGCTGCGCCGCAGTGAGTGCGAAGCTCATCGTGGACCTCCGGGGATTCGACAGATATCGCGCGCGGGGCAGTAGGGGGAGCATCCCGCCGACGGTGCCGGAGCCGCAGGGAGCGCACCGCTTCGCGCCGCGTGTACGCGCCGCCCAGCGGCATCGAGCGCCTCAGCGAGCAGCAACTCAGCCTCAGCGCCGTCCGCGAGTTCCCCACCCTTCACGGGCCGGAGCGAGAGCGAATGCACCCGCGCGGCATACTTCCCGAGCGTGCGATACTCCATACGCGCAATCTCTTTCTCGGGGAAGCGCTGCTGCAACGCCTTGGCGTAGAGTGGCACCTGCAGCACGATGCCATCGTCCCACGCCTTGCTGTCCCCCGCACCGGGCGTGGAGAACTTGGACGACTTGTAGTCGATGGCCACGAGATACCGCTCCGCACCCGGAATGCGTGGATCGACGCCCTGATCGATGCGATCGACCATCCCGCGCAAGAGGAAATGCACGCCATCGCCTTTGAGCGCGACATTGTCAAAGGCATATTCGCCGGCAATCACACCCGTGCGAATCTCCTTCGAGGCGTTGGTATTGCCCTTGGCGTAGTCGTCGTTGAACTTCATCTCGAAGTTGAGATATGCCACAAGACTCGCGAGCAGTTCGTCGTATTGCACTTTCCTCGTCGCGGGTGGGCCGAGCCAGACGCCATCGGCGAGCGCCTTCTCCCACGCCGTGGTGAGCGCGAGCCCAATGCCCGCGTGCACCCACGTGGTATCGGCGGCACCAATCACCACAGGCGTACCGCGCTCCGCACGCGCCTTCGCAAAGAAGAGATCAAGCGCCTCGTGGCGCAGCGTGCCGCTCACGGTGGGCTCCAACAGGTCATCGGCCTCGCGCCGCTCCTCGATCTTGAGCAATCGCGAAGCAAACCAGTGCCACGGACACTTCGCCAATGTCTCGAGCTGCGTCGCCGACCATTGGTATGTCTCGCCGTAGCGCGCCGCGAGCCACGCCTGCAACTCGGGGTCATCGATCTCGCCGTTCCACGGCGTCATTGAGATCGCTGCTCCCTCGTCACGCACT
>JAYTDH010000416.1:0-1780 GCA_043736095.1 Gemmatimonas sp. | reverse complement strand
GCGTATCAGGTGCGCGTCGCGGATGGGTGGACGCTCGTCGGGTTCGGGAACGGCACGGTGTACACGACGAAGAAGGACGACGACGACCTGATCTACTTGCAGCGGCACGCGCTCCCATAGCGCACAAAACCAAAAGGGCGGCCCCGAGCTAATGCGCTCGGGGCCGCCCTTTGGTTTTGTGTTGAGCGCGTCAGGCGAGGAAGGGTGCCATCACCAACATGATGGTCGCCAACAACTTCACGAGGACGTGGATCGACGGACCAGCGGTATCCTTGAACGGATCGCCAACGGTGTCGCCGATGACTGCGGCCTTATGGGCATCTGAGCCCTTGCCACCGTGCGTCCCGAGCTCGATGAACTTCTTGGCGTTGTCCCACGCGCCGCCGCCATTGTTGAGCATCGTCGCGAGGAGGATGCCGGCGATCGTTCCCACCATCAGGAACGAGGCAATCGCCTCGGCGCCGACGGCAAATTGGCTGAAGATGATTGCGACGGTGACGGGCACCGCGACCGCGACCACACCCGGCACAATCATGCGGCGGAGCGCACCGCGCGTGACGATGTCGACGCAGCGAGCATAGTCAGGCCGATCGGTGCCAGCGAGAATGCCTGGCTTCTCGCGGAACTGACGACGCACTTCGTCGATGACGTACGCGGCGGCCTGTCCCACGGCGCGAATTGCTGTTGCGGCGAATACGAAGACGAGGGCCGCGCCGAGCAGACCGCCGACAAAGACGGCGGGCTTGGCGATATCCACGCTCTGGAGCGTCGCGCCGTAGGAGCGCACGGCATCGAGATACGCAGAGAAGAGCAAGAAGGCCGCGAGGCCCGCTGAACCGAGCGCGTATCCCTTGGTGAGCGCCTTCGTGGTGTTGCCGGCGGCGTCGAGTCGGTCGGTCCGCTCGCGCACGATGTCACTCGCGCCCGACATCTGCACGATGCCACCGGCGTTGTCGGTGATAGGACCAAAGTTGTCCATCGCGAGGATGTAGCCCGACGTCGAGAGCATGCCGATTGTCGCGACGGCGGTGCCGAAGAGCCCGGCGTGCTCGAGCCCAGTTGAGGCACCTACGGCATACGATGCGAGGATCGCTCCGGAGATCATGAGCGCCGGGGCCGCGGTGGACTCGAGCCCCACAGCGAGACCAGCAATCACGTTGGTCGCCGGACCCGTGAGGGACTGGTCGGCGATTTCCCGTACGGGGCGATAGCGATGCTCCGTGTAGTACTCGGTTACGAGCACGAATCCCATGGACGTCACGACGCCGATGACGGCGCACCAGAAGAAGCTGATCCAGCTCCCCGGCGCAGCCGGCGTGTCGAGCATCGCACGGCAGGCGAAGAACAGCCCAACGAGCGCCAATGCCACCGTTACATAGAAGCCCCGATTGAGTGCCGACATCGGGTCTTCGTCCTCGCGCATCTTGACGCTGAGCACGCCGACGATCGAGGCGAGGAGACCGAGCGCCGCGGCCACGAGCGGGAAGAGCACGCCTTCTGGTCCGAACGCACTGAACAGCGTGATGCCGAGAATCATCGCGCCGATGTTCTCCGCGGCAATGGATTCGAAAAGATCGGCGCCGCGTCCCGCGCAATCGCCGACATTGTCGCCGACGAGATCCGCGATGACCGCCGGATTGCGCGGATCATCCTCGGGGATGCCCGCTTCGATTTTGCCCACGAGATCCGCGCCGACATCGGCGGCTTTGGTGTAGATGCCGCCACCGAGCTGGGCGAAGAGTGCCACGAAGGACGCCCCGAAGCCGTAGCCGATCACGAG
>JAYTDH010000415.1:0-4200 GCA_043736095.1 Gemmatimonas sp. | reverse complement strand
GCGATAGCCACCTGTAGCCCAGGAGTGCGCGTGCGCTCCTGCTCCGCAGTAATGAGCGAATCAACCGCGCGCTGCCACGCGGGCGCTGCCGCCGTCGGTGTTGCGGCCGTCGGTGTTGCGGCCACCGGTGTTGCGGCCGTCGGTGTTGCGCCCGCCGCCGCTTGCGCGTCCGCGCGAGAGCCGATCAGGAGCCCAGCCAGCAGGAGAACGATGGTGAACACAAGCACGCGCGTGAACAGCGCCGGCCAGCGACGACGGATGCGATGCAACATCAGGACGACTCCAGATTTTCAGGGGCAGTCGCCGGGGCGTCGGCCGATTTCGCCGATCGCCCCGCACGCTTGAGTGCATCACGTAACACGAACTCGATCTGCCCGTTCAAGCTGCGCAGCTCATCATTCGACCACCGCTGCAGGAGATCCAGCAGCTCGCGATCGACGCGCAACAGGAAAGGCTTCTTCTCGGCCACGGAAGGCGCCGACTCAGGTGTAGAGCGAACCGGTGTTCACCACCGGCTGCGTGGAGCGTTCAGAGCAGAGCACCACGAGGAGATTGCTCACCATCGCGGCCTTCCGTTCCTCGTCGAGCGTGACAATCCGCTTCTGGCTGAGCAGCTCAAGGGCCATCTCCACCATGCCGACTGCGCCCTCGACGATCTTCTGGCGCGCGGCGATGATCGCGCTCGCCTGCTGACGCTGCAGCATCGCCGCAGCGATTTCCTGCGCGTACGCCAGGTGACTAATGCGCGCCTCGATCACTTCGACGCCCGCCTTCTTGAGACGATCCACGAGTGCCTTCTCGAGCGTCCCCGAGACCTCGGTCGTGTGCTGCGAGAGGGAGAGCTCGCCGTCCTTGTGCGAATCATACGGATACTGCACGGCGACGGCCCGCAGTGCCGACTCACTCTGCACTTCGACGTAGCGCAGATAATCCTCGACCTCGAACAGCGCTTCGGCCGAATCCACGACCTTCCACACCACGATCGCGGCGATCTCAATCGGGTTGGAGTGGTTGTCGTTCACCTTGAGCTTGGTGGTCTCGAAGTTCCGGACGCGGAGTGAGATCGCCTGCTTGGTGAAGAAGGGATTCGCCCACCAGAAGCCGTCCGAGCGGACCGTCCCCTTGTAGGTGCCCCAGAGCGTGAGGGCCTTGGCCTCATTGGGGTGCACGATGAAGAGGCCGCTCATCAGGAAGCTGGTGAGCATCACCGCGGCCATGGCGATCAGTCCACTTGGCTCCCCGCCGGGGATCTGGAAGCGCAGAATCGCAATCCATAGCCCGGCGGCCGAGGCCGCGATGAGGGTGATGAGGACACCGAGGCCATCCTTGGCCGGGTAGCGCGTTTCGCTGTACATCTTGGTATAAACTCCGTTGGAGTGGTATCTAAGTGATATCATTATGCAATCTTCGTGTCAAGTATGCGACTTGCATCGCATAAAGGGGGTGCGCTGGTGCGTTGCGGACTGCCGGTGATTATCCGAGATTCTCAAACGCCCCAATCTCGTCTCGCTCAGCCTCTCTATTAATGATTTGCGTCCACTGTAGCTCGCCCGTTCCAGACGAAGCAAAGTTCTGCCACAGCTGCGGCTCCATGGTCTCCGATGCCGGTGGCCAAGCTGCGGCGACGGCGGCGATGGATAAATCGGCCTTCGCGCACCTCGAAGGGATTCTTCGCGACGAAACCAAGGGCGAGTACGTCGTCGGCCGGATGTTGGGGCGCGGCGGTATGGCGGTGGTGTATCTCGCCGAGGAGACGCGTCTTGGGCGCAAGGTCGCGCTGAAGGTATTGCCACCTGAACTCACGTTCGGGCATGGTGTTGATCGCTTTCTTCGCGAGGCGAAGACGGCGGCGACACTCGATCATCCGCACATCATCCCGATCTATCGAATCGCGGCAGGAGGCAAGCTCTTCTGGTACGCGATGAAGTACCTCGAGGGGAATTCGCTCGAGGATGTGTTGCGTGAGCGCGGCACGTATTCGGTCGAGGAGACAATCGAAATCCTTGAGCAGGTGGCCGATGCGCTCGACTACGCGCACGAGCACCAGGTTATTCATCGCGATATCAAGCCGGCGAACGTAATGCTCGACAGTCGGAGTCGCGTGATCATCACCGACTTTGGCATCGCCAAGGCGCTCTCTGAGGGCGCGCTGACTGCGTCCGGATCAGTGATTGGCACCCCGTATTTCATGAGCCCCGAACAGGGGATGGGAAAGCCCGTTGCCGGTGCGGCCGATCAGTACTCGGTGGCGGTGATGACTTTCCGCATGCTGGCGGGGCATATCCCGTTCGACGGCGATTCGGCGATCGACATCCTGCACAAGCATTGCATGATGCCCGCGCCGCGTCTGGACGACGAGCATCCGGAGATTCCGAAGCACATCTGCGACGCCGTCGAGAAGGCGATGTCGAAGAAGGCGGCGGATCGCTTCCCGAATATCCGCACCTTCGTAAAAGCGCTGAAGGATCCGAACTTCCGTTATGCGCGCGCGAGCAGTGCGAGCACGGTGGTGATCGACACGGGAGAACTCGCCAAGGTGAACAGTGGGCCGCTCCCCAAGGTCACGGCGAAGTCGGCGGCCAATGCCGCGAGGGCTGCGGCGAACGCCGCCGACAAAACGGTAGTTGCGGGGCCACCGGCGAAGCCAGGCGCCGTGAAGCCAGCACCTGCACCGGAGCCCAAGAGCAAGATGGGACTCTACGCTGCAATCGGTGTGCTGGTGCTCGGCGGCGTCGGCTACGGCGTGTTCGCGATGGGGCAACAGGACGGCAAGGACACGCAGCTCGCGGATTCGCAGCAGACTGCGCTGTCGAATCCGGCAACGAACGCGCCCGCGACGCTCCCATCGAATACGGCGTTGCCGAGTCCGACGGTGACGCCGCCTGTCGTAGAACCCACTCCCGCGCCGGTGACAAACTCGCCGACCAAGAGTGCAACCAAGTCCGTGCCGCCGCAGCCGCGTCCGCAGCCTACACCAACCACGACGAAGGTCGTGCAGACGCCGCCCGTGACCGCACCTGCCACCACTCCGCAACAGAGCGCGCCGACACCGACTGCGCCGACACCGACTGCGCCGGCACCGAGTACGCCGCCAGCGGCCGCCGCGACGACCGGGTTGTTGCAGCTCCGTATCTCCGCGCCCGCCGTGCTCAGCATTGATGGCGTAGACAAGGGCGAACGTCGCAACTTCAGCGAGGACCTGAATCCGGGTCGTCATCTCGTGAAGGCCGTCACGCGCGACGGCACGCAGTCCGCCGAGCAGGTGATCAATGTCGTGGCTGGTGAAACACTCCGTGTGACCCTCACTCTTCAGGCCAAGCCGTGAAGAAACTCCTCCTTGTTGGGGCGCTGCTCGTCAGCGTCATCGCGCTCGCACCCTCGAGCGTCGAAGCCCAGGACCGTGCTGCTCTGCTACGTCAAGCGCAGACGGCCTACGATGACTTCGATCCCCCGCGCGCGATTCGCATCACGCGCGCGGCATTGGATCCGGCGTTGGGTCCACTCGACACCACGTGGGTGCGTGGCGTGCATCTGCTCGCGCAGATCCTCATCGAGGAACGGCAGGAGGAGAATGCAAAGATCTGGGCGCGCTGGGCGATGCGGAACCGTCCGGACATGCAGATCGATTCGGTGAACTTCCTTGAAGGTGTCGTGGCGGCGCTGAAGGAAGCGCGGACCTCGGCCGTACGGACCGCCGCCGATGCGGCCACGAGTGCGACGTACACCTGGCCCGCAGCGAACGCGAACACCACGGAGTCGCGCATTCGCGTTTCGACGGCGTCGTCTCAACTCAATGTGCTGGTGCGTGGCGTGGGACTCGTCGGGCCCGAAGGACTCGTGGTGCCTCCTGGCACGTATGAGCTCGAGGTGAGTGGCACCGGATTCCTCAGCATGCGCGTCACCCGTGAAGCACTCCCGGGCGTGGTCTCGGCGTTCACGTTCACGCTGAACTCGGCTGCCGTGGCAGCCGCGACGCTCGCCGCCGATGTGCGCGCGCGCGTTTTCGCGGCAACAGTGCCGCTCAGCATCACGCGCTTTGGCGCGCCGCAGCAGGCGTGCGCTGTCGGTGTGGCGAGCGGAGGCGAGCGCCTCGTGCTGACATCGTATCAGGCGATTCGCGGCGCCGATGCAATCGCGGCGAATGGTGAAGTGAAGGTGGCGGCGTGGGACGTCGCGTCGAATCTCGCGGTGCTCGTGATT
>JAYTDH010000414.1:0-3036 GCA_043736095.1 Gemmatimonas sp. | reverse complement strand
GTGGAGTCGGCGGATGTATACAAGGCGAAGCTGATTCAACTGGTACTGAGCTCGGCGGCATGGTTGCAGGAGCATGGCCTGCCGCTCAGTCCCGACCTCGTCCTGCTGAAGCTACAAACTCTCCCCGTGGGCGCGCTGATGCAGCGCACGGCGGAGTACGCCTTCGCGGTGCTGTCCAGCGGCACGCTCGTCGCCATCTTTGTGGTCTTCCTGCTGCTCGGTCGCCGACAGAGCGAGAACAAGAGCGCGGTTTTCCGGCAGATTGATCGCGACATCCGTCGGTATCTCGTCGTGAAGTTCTTCGTCTCGGCGATTTCTGGCCTGCTCGCGTGGATCATCTATCAGTCGTTCGGACTCGAACTCGCGCTGGTGTTCGGTGTGCTGACGTTCATTCTGCATTTCATCCCGAGCATCGGCGCGATTTTCGCCACGCTACTGCCGATTCCTGTCGCGCTCGTGCAGTTCGATACCATCGGGCCGGTCATTGCGATTGTGCTACTGAGTTCTACTGTGCACACGATCGTCGGGAGCGTGATCGATCCGATGCTGATGGGACACAATCTCGATCTCAGCCCGGTGACTATCGTTGGTGCACTGGTCTTCTGGGGATTGCTGTGGGGTGTGGTGGGGATGCTTCTCGCGGCACCGCTCACGGCCATTCTCCGCATTGTGCTCGGTCAGTTCGAGACCACGCGTCCGATGGGCGAGCTCCTCGCCGGCCGATTGCCGACGTCGGGATTCACCACGGAGATGGCCGCCGCCGGTCGCGCGCCGGAGCAGCCAGCGAGCGCAACGTAGCGCTCCGCCGCGCGCGCTACTCGTCCGTGCACTTGCGATGCGCGGCCGTCCCCTCTATTCCTTCCTCGTAGCCGCCAGGGGTACTCCACGTCTGTGGAGTTGAGACAGTCTCTTGGAACCTGACCCGGTTAAAACCGGCGTAGGGAGTGCGGCGAGTGTCCTGTCCGCATCATCGGGCCATGGCACCCGCTCGCCGGGTGCCGTGGCCCCTTTCTTTTGAGGCGGCGGCAGTCAGCGAGGTCCCACACTACGGCGCCCTCTTGTCTGTTTGAGGACACCGCTGATGTTTCGCATCACGATTGCACCCCTGATACTTCTACTCGCGGCGAACCTCCACGCGCAGCAGCGCCCAACCCCTCGCGATACGCTCGCGAAGGACACGCTCGAGTCGGTCGTCGTTCGCGCCGTCCGTGCCGGCGGCGCCGCGCCCACCTCGCAGACCATCCTCACTCGCGCCACAATCGAGCGCACCTACGCCGGCCAGGACGCGCCACTCGCGCTCGTCGGTGCCACGGGCATCACAGCGGCGTCGGACGCCGGCGCCTTTTCCGGATACAGCTCAATCCGACTCCGCGGCATTGATCAAACACGCCTCGCCATCTCTCTCGATGGCGTGCCGCTGAACGATCCCGAGGACCAAGTCCTCTACTTCTCCAACGTTCCCGATTTCATGAACTCAATGCACACCGTGCGTGTGCAGCGCGGCGTGGGCTCCAGCGCGTTCGGGACCGCCAGCTTTGCGGGCTCGCTCGACTTCGAGAGCATTCCTCTGCTCAGCACCGCGCGCTTCGCCGAAGGGCAGGTGACTGGTGGATCTTGGGGCACGCAGCGCATCAGCGTGGAAGGGGCGTCGGGCGCGATGAACGGTTTCGCCGCGTACGGACGCGTCTCGGCGCAGGAGACCGCAGGCTACCGCGCGCACTCAGGGAACGAGGCGCAGTCGGGATTCGTCAGTGTGGGCTGGTTCGGTGCGCGCGACGCCGTCAAGTTCACTGGTTTCGCGGGTCGCTCCAAGATGCAACTCGCTTACTACGCGGCGAGCGAAGCACAACTCGCCGCCAACCCGCGCGCGAATCCAATGGGCGCCGATGAGACCGACGACTTTCATCAGGAGATGGCGTCGCTCCAGTACACGCGTGTCCTGCGGCCTGGGTTCACGCTCACGACCACGGGCTATCGCAATAGCGCCGGTGGGTGGTATGACATCTGGGTGGGCGAGCCGACGCGGTACCGCTTTAATCTCGATCACGTCTGGTATGGTCTGCTCTCCACGCTCCAGTGGCAGGGCGATGGCGTCAGTGTCGCCGCGGGCGCGCATGTGAGCGACTACGCGCGCGATCACTTCTTGCACATCACGCCGAATCTCTCGACGCGCATCTACGACAACACCGGACACAAACAGGAGCAGAGTGGCTTCGTGAAGGGCACGCTGACCCGCGGTGCGTTCGACTACCACGCGGATCTTCAGGTTCGTCGCGCCGCGTTCCGCTACGATCCGAGCGCCGGGACGACCTTCGCCGCGCCATCAACCGATTGGGTTTTCGTGAATCCCAAGCTCGGCGTGACGTGGCGCGCGCGCCCAGCGCTCGAGTTCTTCGCCTCGCTCGGCCACGCGGGCCGAGAGCCGACGCGCAGCGATATGTTCGCAGGGAACGATGATCTCGATGACGCCGTTGCGGCCGAGATCCTCCCACTCACGCGCGTGAAGCCGGAGCGGCTCACTGATCTCGAACTTGGCCTTCGCTGGGTGCGGGGCGCGCTCTCGGGCAGTCTGAACGGATTCGTGATGCAGTTCCAGAACGAGATCGCTCCGATCGGACAGATCACGCTGAATGGGAGCCAGCTCCGCGCCAATGTCGCGCGTTCGTCACGCGTTGGGATTGAGGGAGAGGTCGTCTGGCGCGCGCGGCCATCGGTTCTCGTCACCGCAAATACGATGTTGTTGCGCGCGCGGATCGCCGAGTACACGGACGCGGGGACGTCCGTCACGTACGACGACGTCGCGCCACTCCTCTCGCCCGCGATCGTCGTCAATGCTCAGGTGGCCTGGCGGCCACGGTCGGCGTTGGAACTCGCGCTTTCGGCTCGGCACGTGGGCGAGTCGCAGCTCGCCAACGACGGTAACCGCGACCTCGTGACTCCCGCCTTCACGGTCGCCGACCTCAGTGGGTCGTTCACGCTGGGCGGCGCCACCCTGCGGCTCCAGTTGCAGAACCTGTTCGACGCCACGGCCTACCC
>JAYTDH010000413.1:0-2880 GCA_043736095.1 Gemmatimonas sp. | reverse complement strand
TCACGGGCGCGGAGATCGCGCATGATGGCGAGGGCATCTTCAAGCGTGGCTTTGTCTTGCATCGCGTTTGGGTGTCCGGTACACTTCGAGATTCTGATGCCCACAGAATCTACTCTGGACGCGAAGCCGCGCGCGTGGGTCGAGGTCGATCTGGCCGCCCTGCAGCGCAATGCCCGGGCGCTAGAGCGGCAGGCCCGCGCCCGACTTATTCCGATGGTGAAAGCCGATGCCTATGGCCTCGGTGCGGTGCCGGTCGTCCGCGCGCTGGAATCCCTTGATCCCTATGCGTTCGGCGTGTCGTCGATTGTCGAGGGCGTCGAGCTCCGCCGCGCGGGCATCACGCGTCCCATCATCGTTTTCACGCCGACTCTGCCACACGACCTGCTCCGACTGAAGCAGACTGGCCTGACGCCGACCCTCGCGACCGCGGAGGGCGTCGCGCGATGGCACGAGCTGGGAGGCGGGGCGTGGCATCTGGCGATTGAGACGGGGATGAATCGCGCTGGGGTCGCGTGGACCGAGGTGGGGGCGCTACGTGCGGCGCTTCAGGCGTGTCCTCCGGAGGGCGCCTTCACGCACTTCCACTCGTCTGAGATCGACGATGGATCCGTCGCACAGCAGGAAGCCCGATTCCTCGCCGCCATTGAGGCACTCCCCGCGCGTCCGGCGATGCTCCACGCGGAGAACAGCGGGGCGATCATGCGACGGGAGCCGTCGCCCTGGCAGGCGGTGCGACCGGGCGTGTTCCTCTACGGCGTGGGGAGTGGACCGACGGCGGCGCTCCAGCCGGAGCCCGTGGTGCATCTCCGCGCGCGCGTGCTCGAAGTGCGCGACGTCGTCGATGGTGAATCCGTGAGTTACGATGCTCGCTTTCGCGCGGTCGGTACGCGTCGTATCGCCACCGTCGCAGTGGGATACGCCGACGGGTACCGGCGCTCGCTGAGCAACGTGGGCCGCGCGCTCGTGGGCGATGGCAACGCGACAGTGGCGGGGACGGTGACGATGGATATGCTGATGCTCGATGTCACCGGCTTGGCCTGTGCGCCCGACGATGTGGTCACGCTGCTGGGCCGCGACGGAGACCGAGTCCTCAGCGCGGAGGCCGTCGCCGAGGTGGCGGGTCTTTCGGCATACGAGCTGCTCACCGGACTGCGGCAACGGCTGTTGCGCATTTACTCCGGAGGCGTGTGATGGCGAGGCGAGCAATCATCCTCGTGTTAGATGGGGTGGGGATTGGCGCGGCGGACGATGCGCTGGCGTATGGCGATGTCGGCTCGCACACGCTCGGTAACATCGCGCGCGCGGTTGGCGGATTGCGACTCCCGCACCTCGAGAGGGTCGGTCTCGGACGGATTGAGCCGCTCGAGGGCGTTGAGCCCGTCGCGCACCCGACTGCCGCGTGGGGGCTGATGGCGCCTCGATCGGCGGGCAAGGACAGCACCACGGGTCACTGGGAGATCGCCGGCCTGCATCTGGCGAAGGCGTTCCCCACCTATCCCCACGGGTTTCCCGCCGAGGTCGTCGCGGAATTTGCGCGCCGCACGGGGCGCGGGGTCCTCGGGAACGTGGTCGGCTCGGGAACCGCCGTGCTCGACGAGTTCGGCGCGGAACATCAGCGCACGGGGAGCTGGATTCTATACACGAGCGCCGATTCCGTCTTCCAGATTGCCGCGCACGAGGGGACAATCCCCCTCGATGAGCTCTACCGCGCCTGCGAAACGGCGCGCGAGATGCTCGTGGCGCCGCACGATGCCTCGCGCGTGATAGCCAGACCATTCGAGGGGACGACGGGCGCGTGGAAGAGGACGATAAACCGTCGTGATTTCTCCATCGCCCCTCCGGGGGAGACGCTTCTCGACGCGCTTGTGTCCGCGGGGATTCCCCGCACGGGAGTGGGGAAGGTGGACGATCTCTTCGCTGGTCGCGGCCTCCAGGGCGGGCATACCTCGGGCAATCCGGAGGGGATTCAGCGAATCCTCGACTGGATCGATCACGGCCCGGATGGGTTGTTGTTCGCCAACCTTGTAGATTTCGACCAAGCGTATGGGCACCGGAACGATGTCCCGGGGTTCCATCAGGCACTGCGCGACTTCGACGCCGCGCTCCCTGGCATCACCGCATCCCTCCGGAAGGACGACCTGCTGTTCATCACCGCCGACCACGGCAACGATCCGACGACGCCTAGTTCCGATCACGCCCGGGAGAATGTCCCGTTGCTTGTGATTGGCGCGTCCGTGCGTCCGATTGCGTTAGGACGGCGCTCGACCTTCTCCGATCTCGGGGCGACGGTCGCCGAGTGGCTTGGTGTGCCGTTCCGCGGACGCGGCACCTCCTTTCTCGCGACGCTCGTCGGATGACGCAGGCGCACGAGGCTGATGCGTTGCCGCGTGAAGCGGAACTGATTGCCCGCGCCCGCGCGGTCCAGCAGTTGGCGTACGCGCCGTACAGCAAGTTTCATGTCGGCGCGGCGTTGCTCTGTGCAGACGGAACAATTGTCGATGGCTGCAATGTCGAGAACGCCGCGTATCCCGCGGGCAACTGCGCCGAACGCGTGGCAGTCGGCGCGGCGGTCGCCTCGGGGCGCCGCACCTTCGTGGCGGTTGCAATCGCAACGGACGCGCGCGAAGCCACCCCCCCCTGCGGCATCTGCCGTCAGGTTCTCGCTGAATTCAATCCTGGTCTCGCGATCGTCGCGGTGACCCGTGATGGTGCAACTGCGCGTTGGACGTTGGACGCGTTATTGCCGCATCCCTTTACGCCCTCCCAGCTCCACTCCTGATGTCTTGGCGTTCGCTTCGCTTCTGGTCCCTGTTGGCCCTGCCGCTCGTTGCCGTTCTCGGCGCGTGCACGGAAGAACTCGACACGGGTGCGTCCTGCCCC
>JAYTDH010000412.1:0-2830 GCA_043736095.1 Gemmatimonas sp. | reverse complement strand
CGCGGCGCGCGGCGCGTCACGACCTACGCTAGGCGCCGACCATCGCCAACACCTCAGCCGTCGAAGCGACGTCTCCAGAAGCGACTAACGCGTCGACCTGCGCGCTCGGGATAGATTCACGTAGTTCCGCGATGCGCTCGCTGATGCCCGGCACCATCGGATGTTCAATCAGCACCCCAGCCTTTGCGGAGAGCACGGCTGCCGACGCGGCGACACGGACCGCCAGTTCGGTGTTGCCTCCCGCCTGCTCGGTGACGGCCAGCCCGAGTAAGGCTTGCCCGATCCCGCGCGGACTTCCAACCTCGTCGTAGCTTCGCAGAGAACGCAGGAAGTACGATTTCGCGAGCGCCCGTTCGCCCACGGCGAGCGAGGCCCACGCGAGCTCTCCTTGTACGCGAGCGACTTCGGGCTTGTCGCCGACGGTCGTGAACGCCTCCTCCGCTTCACGATACAACGCGAGTCCTCGCGGCCGATCGCCGGCCGCGAGAGCCATCTGGGCGAGAAAGCTGAGCGCGATGCCGCCGCCTTCGCAGTCGCCAATCGTGGTTTGAATCCGACGCGCTTCGACGACCAACTGCTCACCGCCAACGGCATCGCCCGTGACGAATCGCAGCATACCGAGCAGCGTCAGCGCGAGCGCGTGAATGAAAGGATATCCAGCGCTCGCCGCACGCGAGCGCGACGCCTCGAGTGCTGCGGTCGCCTCCTCGATGCGTCCAGTTGACAGGCAAACATAGCCGACAGCCACCTCAAGCTCGGCGAGCGCTCCGAAATCTCCAACCGCCGCTGCATCGCGGACACCCTGCTGCGTGAGAATGAGTGCCTGCTCCCACTCCCCCGTGACGGTGCCAATCATTCCATTCGTGAAGCCAGCCAGCGACCGCCCGAGCGAGGCGGGCCGCGTCTCCGCGAGCGAGAGCATCGCCGCGACGAACGCGTGGCCGGTGAGATGCAGTCCAGCAATATGCCAGGGCCAGTTGAGATAACCGCAGAGCAGGAGCCCCGCTTCGAGAGCGGCGGCATCGCCGACCCGAGCACGGCCCAGCGCCCAGACGACTGCGGCCTGCGCGTTGGCGCTATCAGTGCGCCAGCGTTGCATCGCCGCCAACTGATCCGACTGCAGGATGTCCTCGCGGATTGCTCGCAGGAAGGTGACGAAGTACGCCGCGTGTCGCTCGCGCGCTGCCTCAACCTCCCCCCCCGCGTGGAGCTGCTCCGCCGAGAAGGCGCGGATGGTCTCCAACAGTGTGTACCGCGCGCCGTCGTTCAGCACACGCACGAGGCCCTTCTCCACGAGCGACTCGAGCTGCTCGATGGCTTGCCCGCGCTCTGCATCGGAGAAGCAGACGTGCTCTAAGGCCTCGAGCGTCCAGCCCTCGTGAAAGCTTGAAAGGCGACGCAGCAGGCGCTGCTCGGGCGCGTCGAGGAGCGAGTAGCTCCAACTGATCGTCGCGCGAAGGGTGCGCTGACGGAGTGGGAGATCACGATCCCCCGACGTGAGGAGATCGAGTGCGTGATCGAGTCGCTGCAGCAACATCGCGGGGTCCATGATGCGCACACGCGCGGCCGCGAGTTCGAGGGCGAGAGGGAGACCGTCGAGCTGCCGGCAGATCTTCGCAACCGCGCCGGCGTTGGTCGCGGTGAGCGCAAAGCCCGCCTTCACCTTCTCGGCGCGCTGGACGAACAACACGACAGACGGACACGTCAGCATCATCGCGACGTCGTCGGCAGTCCCCGGTAGCGCGAGAGGCTGCAGCGTGAACTCCACTTCGGCACCCACTTTGAGCGGCGCGCGACTCGTCGTGATCACTTGAAGCGCGGGACACCGCGCAAGGAGTTGCGCGATATCGCCGGCCGCGCCGAGCACCTGCTCGAAGTTGTCGATGACGAGGAGCACACATCGATCGCCAATCACCGCGACCGCGGCCTCGAGTGGCGAGCGCCCTTGCGCCTCGGCGATGTCGAGTGCGAGACCGATTGTCGGGAGCACCTCGCTGGGCGTGGTCACCGACGCAAGCGAGACAAAGGCCGCGCCATCGGCGAATTCGCGGTGCAAGCGCTGAAATAGCTGCATGCCGAACCGCGTCTTACCCGTGCCTCCCACACCGGTGATCGTGAGCAGGCGCGCGCCCTGCGCGACGCGCGACAGTGCGTCATCGAGGTCACGCTCGCGGCCAAGTAGCGGCGTGGCGGGAGTTGGCGGAGGCTTGTGGAAGCCGGTCGGAGCAGCGGGGAGCGCTTCGTTGGGTGCCGTGCGCGCGAAATTCAGCGCGGCCCGCCACTCCTGCACCGTGGCGAAGCGATCGGCCGGCGCCTTGGCGAGCGCGCGTTCTACGGCAGCGGCAATAGGACCCGACACACCAGGCCGCACCGTGCGGATTGCCGGCACTGGATCGAGTGCGTGGCGGGCCATCAGCGCCATCGCCGTCGGGCCACTGAATGGTGGCGCACCGGCAAGCATCTCATAGCACACGCAACCCAGTGCGTAGAGATCGCTCCGCGCATCCACGACGTCGCCTGTGGCCTGCTCGGGGCTCATGTAGTGCGGTGTGCCGATCGCCATCCCGGTCATCGTGAGCCGCTCGCCGCTCGCCGTGCTCAATGCCGAGGCGATGCCGAAGTCCGCGACCACCGCGTGACCATTCTCGATGAGGATATTCTCGGGCTTGATGTCGCGATGCACGACGCCCTTGCTGTGCGCATAGTGCAGTGCGTCCGCAATCTCATCCGCCAGTCGGAGCGCCTCATCAAGGGGCATCTGGCCTTCGAGCGTGATGCGATCACGCAACGTTTGCCCGTCGACGAATGGCATCACATAGAACAGGTGGCC
>JAYTDH010000411.1:0-2148 GCA_043736095.1 Gemmatimonas sp. | reverse complement strand
GTGCGGGGCGTGGTCATGGGCGCAAAGTAGGGCAGGTCCCGGGACGCAACGTGTCGAGTCGCCGAAGTTGGCGCGCCGTGACGGCCTCGGGGAGTGCAGCATAGCCTACTTCAGCGGCGGACTCAGCGCCATCGCGCAGCGCCCAGCGTGCGAAGGCGATGAAGTGGGCCGCGCGGGCGGGATCGGCGAGCGCGCCGTCCACGATGATCCGGGTCAGGACGACGGCGGGGTACGCCGCCGGTCGTGTGGCACCAATCACGCCGGTGAGAGTGTCCTCGTTGGACGCGGATAGAATCTCCTCGGCCGCTCGCGTGATGCTACGCGGTGTCGGGAGCACAAACGCCCCGTACTCGTTCTGCAGTGCGGCCACCGCCAGCCCCGCCTGTTCGGCGTACGTCAGCTCGACGACACCGATCGCCCCCTGCCGCGCGCTGATCTCGCCGGTGACGCCCTCATTTCCCTCCACCCGCGAGCCAGGGGCGTTCAACTCCCTTCCACGCGCGCCAATGCGCGCGCGCGCCTCGCGCCAACGCGGGGACGCGTCGAGATACTGCGCGAACAGCGCGCTCGTGCCGCTTGGGCGCGCCCGCTGCACCGGGTGGATCTCGAGCGCGGGAAGTGCCACACCGGGATTCAGTGCGCGGAGCCGCAGTGCATCCCACCGCGTGATGGTGCCGAGGAATATCTCGGCGAGGACGTCCGCGTCGAGGCGGAGCGGCGCCGAGAGTCCCGGGAGGCGATACGCCGCCACAACCGCGCCGAGCACGGTGGGGATCTCAACGGGGCCGCACGACGCGCGAGCCCGCTCCTCGGACGAGAGGGGCCGATCGGCCGCGCCGAAGTCCGCGCTCCCGTCCAGCATCAGCCGAATTCCTTCCGCGCTGCCGACAGAGAAGTAGTTGATGCGTACGCCTGACGTCGCGCCGTAATCGGCGAACCAGCGGCGATAGAGCGGATACGGGAAGGTCGCGCCGGCGCCCACCAAATCGATGCCGCCCGAGGGAAGGGCTGGCTCCTCACGCGAGCGATACCACTCGGCCCCAATCGCGAACCCGGCGAGCACGCCGAGCCAGACGAACGCGATTGTGCGAAGCGTCGAGAAGGAGCGGGGCGCGTGCATCAATCAGCCTCCCGAGAGGTCGTTTTGGAGTCCAAGCAGCTTGTGGACCCCGTCGCGGGTGAGGATGGATTTCGCAATCCACACTGTCTCCTCGACACCGTCGCGGCGAATCACCACACCGCACGGGCCAGAAATAGTGCTCTCGCCCATCGTGATCGGCGGCACGTCGGTGCAGGTCGTCCGCACGAGCGTCGCGGGACCGCGCTTGGCTGCGAGGAGCGCACGGGTGAGACCACTCCCGCTCAGGCGGACAATCAGCTCCCACCCGACCGCCGGCGGCATCCCGCTTCGACCCTCAACGCTCTCCGGGAAATACAGATACGCGTACTCGGCTCGTGATACGAGCAGTGCGGACATCGCCAGCGTGTCGCCTTGCACCAGCAACTCCCAGTACCGGCGCACGAGCGCATCGGTCGTCTTAGCGCCGCCGCTCAGGCGGCCGCTTGGCGGCGCCAACGTGGTCGCTTGGAAGCGCCGCAGATTCTCCTCGGGCGTGAACAGGCTGTCGATCACGTAGCCGGGCGTCTTTCGCAGCGAATCCTGCGAGGGAATCAGGACGCCATCGCTGCGCCATTCGACCATGCGCCGATCAACGCCGGCGGGGATCGGCTGGCGAACGACGCCATCGGCCGCAGGTTCGGCTCCGGGTGCCGGTGCGCGCTCGCACGCGAGGAGGAGAGTGCCGACAAGGAGCGCGGCGACCACACGCGCGGAATGGAAAGTGTGCATAGATACGAAGTAAAATAGAACCGGGGGACCGGACCCGCCGCAGCGGATCCGATCCCCCGAGGAACGTACGTGGTTCGATTAGTTGCGGTAGTAGACCGTCCAGCCAGCGTACCACGGTGTGGCCACGTCCGGCTCCACAGCGCCGCGATACGTCGTGCCGGCGAGCGCGCCGCCGAAGTAGTTGTTCACGCGATTCGGGATAAGCCCCGGCAGCGTGAGGCCAGTTCCGCCGGTGCGAATCGACGCACCCGCGGCCGGACGCCAGTCGATGGCGGTGCCGTTGGCAATCGTCGTCGCGG
>JAYTDH010000410.1:0-3004 GCA_043736095.1 Gemmatimonas sp. | reverse complement strand
ACTTCGGGAAGGGTTCGGGACGAGTTCGGGAAGGGTTCGGGACGAGTTCGGGAAGTCTTGCCGAGGGCAGCTGCCGTCGGGGGATATCGCCACGCGGTGCGTCATCGCCCCCAACGCGGTTATGATGCGAGGAGCACGCGCCCGCAGCGCGCCCGCAGCGCGCCCGCAGCGCGCCCGCATCGCGCCCGCAGCGCGCCCGAACCCCATCACGACCCAGATGAAGCCAGTCGAACGCCTCGGCGACGCCGTTACTCCCGATGGCACCCGTATCGAACTCCTCCGCCACGATGGGGCGTATCTCATCCGCGCGGCCGGCATTGAGTTGATGTCAACGCGGCGGCACCTCTCGGAGGATCGTCTGGCGGAAGTCGCGTGCGCCGAACTCTCCGGACGCGCTGGTGCGCGAGCGTTGATCGGCGGGCTCGGACTTGGCTTCACGCTGCGCGCGGCCCTCGGCGCGCTTGGAGCGGACGCCGAAGTCGTTGTTGCGGAGTTGATGGCCGAGGTGATCGCCTGGAACTCCAACCCCGACTGGAATATCTCAGCGGACGCCATCGGCGATTCACGCGTTCGGATTGTGCACGACGATGTCTTCAACGTGCTGCTCGCGAATCCGGCGGGCTTCGACGCAATCATGCTCGACACCGACAATGGTCCCGATGGGATGCTGATGTCCGAGAATGGTCCGCTGTACTCTGACTACGGCGTCATCACGACGGTCCGCGCGTTACGCGAGGGCGGCGTGATCGCGTACTGGTCGGTTAGTGATGATACAAAGTTTGTGGACGCGCTGGAGCGCGCGAAACTCAGCGTCGAACGGTTGCGCGTGCGTGCGCACACGACGGCAGGGCCGACGCACACGATCTACGTCGCGCGGCTCAAGGCGGTGGCGCCGAAGGTTCCGATGCGCGACGTCGGGATCTAGCCCGAAGCCACCACAGGCGGCGACTAGGTCGAGAACGACAACTTGAATCCGTCAGGATCCACCACACGAAACACGCGCGCGCCCCATGGCATATCCGCGGGCTCGGCGGCGAGCGCGCCGCCGCGCGACTTGATGCGGGCGGCGAGCGCATCAAGGTCCTGCGTGGTCGTGAACTGCAGGGATATCCCCTCTCCCTTCGCGCGATCCCATCCCTTCGCGCCGTCGTCCTGATTTAGCAGAACTGCGACATCACCCGCGAGGAGAGCCACCGCGACGACGCGCCCCTGATGTTCGTGGCGCTGCTCGACGACGAATCCAACCACCTGCTCGTACCACTGCACGCTTCGCTCGAGGTCCTTCACCGTCAACGATGCCATCAGCGCTCTGGCGCGGAACGACTGGGGCTCGGCGCGGGCAGAGTCATTCGGATCTGGGATGCTCATAAAAGCCCTCGAGTGAACAGGAGAGGAAAGCTTAGTCTGCGGGTTGGCCGATCAAATAGCAAAGTCCGTCCGGAGCAATCTCGAAGAACGCGCGGAACGAGCCGCCGCCGTGCTGCTGCACCTTGATCTCCCCTGCGGCCGGCCGTCTCCCCTTGATCTCGAAGTACGCGGCCTCGACATCATCTACCTCAAAGAAGCAGCCCTCCTGTTCTGGCTCGCCGCCATTTTCGGCGAGCCCGATCTGGATGCCGTCGCGCGCGAGTACCGCGCGGGTCACCGGTGACGACTCGCGCGTAACGACCCGGAAGCCAAGGGTGCGCTCGTAGTACGGAATCGCTGACCCGACGTCGCGCACCGGAAGGTGGAGTGCGTCCTTCCCGTACGGGACCGCGCGCATGAAGACCGTTTTCATGGGCGCGGCTCTCGCACGGCAACCACCTGCACCTTAATCCGGCCGCCGTAGGGGAGCGCGGCGGCTTGGTAAATCGTGCGTGCGGGGCGGCGCCCCTCGGCGAACAACGCGGCGTACACATCGTTGACGGCCGGTACATCGGCCAAATCGATAAAGGCGATGTCCACATAAGTAATGTCGCCAGGCGCAAACTCCGCCGCCCGTAGCACCGCGAACACGTTCTCAAACGCCCGAAGCGCTTCCGCCGCCGCGGTACCAGGCACGTACGCGCCAGTGATGTCCACTGAGAGCTGACCGCTGACGTGACACTGTGTGCCGACAACCACCGCGTGGCTAATGGGCGCGACCGGATCAGCGACCCCCGGCGCGCTCGTGATAAAATGGCGAGTCATGATAGGACCTCCTCCTTGCGCTCGGTTCAGGCCCTACCTGATTACCGAGGCGCTGTTGCCGTAAGTTCGCGGGCGCCGAGAACATACGGAAGGCTCCATCCGCGCCAGTCCGAGCGCTCGGTTGCCTGGCGCGCCCATTCGGCCTCGAGCTCGGCGTGCACGATGGCGGCTCGCTCCGGCCCCAAGCGATCGACCCCGTGTAGCAAGGCCGGGAGTGCATCGCCAGAAAGGTGCGCATGGTATGCGGTGTCGAAATCGAGCCCACGCTCGGCCCGCCGGAGATTTGTCTCGACGATCCAGCGCTCGGGATTCGCGAGGTTGAGGCCGCCGAGCCAGAGTGCCGAGATCACGAGCACGCCGGGTGCGAATCGCGCTCGCGCACCGCGGAGCACGGTCCAGCCGAACCAACTGAGCATCAGCGCGACCCAGATCAGCACGGCGCAGGCGAGCACGCGATCCTCGGTCAGGCCATAGTAGCGGAGGTACAGACCGAGGCGGAGCAGCGCCGAAGTGAGGACCGCTCCGACGAGTCCGAGAAGCACGAGACCAACAACGCGCAGCGACGCGCGCTCACGTCCTGGATCGCGGTCCAGTACTTCGTCCGCCACGAGAAGCGCAGCCAGCACGATACCGGCGATGACGATGAGCTCGAAGAATCCTTGGCGGGCGTACTCCGCGACGGTGACGCCGCTTGTCGCCGCGACGTAGGAAGTGCCCCCGAAGAGCGTGCGCACCTGCAGGCCAATCCACGCGCTCAAGAGGAGTGAGAGTCCGCCGAGCAGCGGGGCGACGCTCGGGAAGGGGAGTCGCACTTGGAGATGCATTGTGGAGA
>JAYTDH010000409.1:0-3011 GCA_043736095.1 Gemmatimonas sp. | reverse complement strand
CGGTCGCGATGGGACGCGATGGGTCGTTCTGGATTGCCCGCGTGGCGCTCGGCCCCGGCAAGCACCGCGTCGCCGTCCGCGTGAGCGGTGGCGAGTGGCGCGCGCCGCGCAACCTCGCGCGCGTGCGCGACGACTACGGCGGCGAAGCGGGGCTGGTGGTGGTACCTTGAGGACGCCACCCTCTTGGAGCTTCCGGTGCCATTTACCTCTCGGCGTGATTTCCTCACCGGTCTTACCGGCCTCACCGGTGTAGCGACCAGTGCTTCGGTTGCGTTCCCGATGCTTTCTGAGCGCGCCTTTGGGCAGCTCTTTCAAGCGGAATCCATAGCCGGGGATCGTGACGCACAGAGCGTTGCTGAGGACGAAGCGTATTGGAGCGCGATCCAACGTGCCTTCGACGCTGATCGCACGATGATCAATCTCAACAACGGCGGTATCTCTCCGGCGCCGTCGCACGTGCTCGATCAACTCTTCCGAGATTTGCGCTTCGTGAACGAGCTGCCGGTGGAGCACAACTGGCGGATCCTCGAGCCGCGGATGGAGAGCACGCGCCGCGAACTGGCCAAAGAGTTCGGCTGCGACGCCGAGGAGATGGCGGTCACGCGCAACGCATCCGAGGGATTGGAGATTTGCATCCTCGGGCTCGAACTGCAGCGTGGTGACGAAGTAATCATCACCAACCAGAACTATGGGCGGATGATCCAGACGTGGGAGCAGCGGGTGCGTCGCGATGGCATCGTGCTGAAGCAGGTTGCATTCCCTGTGCCGCTGACGGATCCGCAGGTGCTCGTGCAGCGCATTCGTGACGCGATGACGCCGCGCACCAAAGCGATCGAACTCCCGCACATCACGAATCTCACGGGGCAGATTCTCCCAATCCGCGATGTCGTGCGTCTCGCCCGCCCGCGCAACATCCCGGTGATCGTCGACGGCGCGCATGCGTTCGCGCATTTCCCGTTTACGCGCGACGAGCTCGAGTGCGACTACTACGCCACGTCCCTCCATAAGTGGTTGCACGCGCCGATTGGCGCCGGCTTCCTGTACGTGCGCAAAGAGAAGATCAAAGCGCTTTGGCCGATGATGGCCGCAGGCCCCGAGCTCGACGATAACATTCGCAAGTTCGAACAAATCGGCACGCATCCACAGGCCAACTTCAATGCGGTCTCCGCAGCGATGACCTTTCACCGCGGCATCGGCGCGGAACGGAAGATTGCCCGACTCCGATATCTCCGAGATCGGTGGGCGAACGCGCTGATGGCCGAGAGCCCGCGCGTGAAGGTCCCCACCGAGCTCGGGCCCGCGAAGGCCGGTGCCATCGGCTTCCTCCAAGTTGACGGACTCGACCCCGTCCAGCTCGGCGGCTGGATGATGAACAAGTACCGCATCGTGAACACGCCGATTGTGCATCCCGAGTTCAAGGGGATACGCATCACGCCCAGCATCTACACGACGGTGGACGAGATCGACACTTTCATCGGGGCGGTCCGCACCGCAATCCGCACCGGCATCGCGTGAGCTTTCGAGGATTGCCGTGAACTATTGGTTGGTGAAATCGGAGCCCGAGGTTTTTTCGTTCGATGATCTCGTGAAGAGCCCGAAGAAGACGACGTACTGGGATGGCGTGCGGAACTATCAGGCACGCAACACGCTCCGCGATCAGATGAAGCAGGGGGATCTTGTCTTCTTCTATCACTCCAATGCGGAGGAGAAGGGCATCGCGGGCATCTGTGAGGTCGTGCGCGAAGGGTATCCCGACCATACGGCGTTCGATTCTAAGCACGATTACTTCGACGAGAAATCGAAGGCGGAGGCGCCGACCTGGTTTATGGTGGACCTTCGCGCGGTGAAGCCCTTCGCCGCCGTTTTGACGCTCGCCGAGCTCAAGACAATGAAGGGGCTAGAGAAGATGCCGCTGCTGCAGAAGGGATCGCGGCTCTCCGTGCAGCCGGTTGGGACACGCGAGTGGGAGATTATCTGTCAGCGGGCAGAGGCTCGCTGAGTTCGGCGCCGAGTTGCAGCACACCCGCCACCAGCGCATCGAAGTCCGCCGTCTGCGACCGGTGGTTCGTGATCGCCACGCGGATTGCGAACTTCCCGCGGATTGTGGTCCCCGAGGGAGTGGCGATTCCGCGCTCCTGCAGCTGAACCAAGATCTCACGGTTCAACGCGGTGAGCGCGTCGTCGGACATTCCCGACTTCACGTAGCGGAAGTTCACGAGATTCAGCGGCACGGGCGCGAGGAGTTCGAGCGAAGCGTTGGCGCGCACGAGTCGCTCGAGATATGCGGCCTGATCAATGTTGCGCGCGATGTGCTGGCCGAGGAGGTCAGTGCCTTGCGCGCGCATCGTCATCCAGACTTTCAGCGCCTTGAAGCTGCGCGTCAGTTCGATGCCGCGATCCGCGAAGTGGATGCTTCCGGAAGCGTTGAGCCCACCAGTCGAGCTGGCGAGATACGGCGCTTGTGTCGAGAAGGCGTCGGTGAGGTGGCGATCCTCCTTGGTGAGTACGACGGCGACGTCGAAGGGGAGATAGCCCCACTTATGGAGATCGAAGGCGACTGAATCCGCGCGCGACATTCCACTGATGGCCGTCTGCGCCTTCGGATGTTCGGCGAGCGCAGCCATCGCACCGAACGCGCCATCGACGTGGAACCAGACCTTCTCGCGCGCCGCGAGATCGGCGAGAGCATTGAGATCATCACTCGCACCCGTCTGCACCGTACCCACGGTCCCAATCACACAGAACGGCCGAAGTCCCGCCGCGCGATCCTCGGCAATCATCGCGGACATTGCTGCCACATCCACTTGGAAGTCCGCATTCACCGGCACACGCCGGAATGCGTCATCGCCCATCCCAAGGAAGTCGCAGGACTTCTTGAGCCAGCTATGCGTCTCGGCGCTCCCGTACACGCGTAGCGGCGGGCCACCATACGTGCCCGTCTTGCGGATGTCCCATCCCGCGGAGTGTGTGCGCGCGACCGCGAGCGCGAGCACATTCGCCATCGTGCCGCC
>JAYTDH010000408.1:0-9079 GCA_043736095.1 Gemmatimonas sp. | reverse complement strand
GAGAATCGGGCGCAATCCCTTCGCGAGTGCCTCCGCGAGGATGAGGCGGCCAGTATAGCCGGTAGCGCCGTAGATGATCAACGACATAGCGACACCATATTATCGGACCATCCCGGTCAGAGAAGGAATTACATACGGGCCGAGATGCGGACCCGGATTCTGCCACGCGGCGCGGAGGGCGAGCGCGAGCATCGTGCGCGTGTCCTCGGGATACACAATCGCGTCCACGAAACCTCGTGCCGCCGCGTAGCGCGCATCGAGCTGGTGCTCGTAGTCCGCGCGCATCTCGTCCATCGACTCCTGCACGGCCGCACTCGGCTCCACCCCCGAGGCCTTTGCCGCCGCCACCGCAGGGCCGTGCACGGCGGCCACGGCGGATTCTCCCTCCATCACCGCCATCCGCCCCGTGGGCCACGAGAGGATGAAATCGGGATCGAAACCTTGGCCGGCCATCGCGTAATAGCCGGCACCGCTCGCGTGATTCACCGTGAGCACGAGCTTGGGTACGGTCGCGGTGGCCATCGCCTCAACCCAGCGGGCGCCGGCGCGGATGATTCCTTCGTGCTCCGATTCTTTTCCCACCATAAAGCCGGAGACATCCTGCACGAAGAGCAGCGGAATCCCCTGACGATCACAGCGATCGATGAAGAAGGCGACTTTGTCGGCACTCTCGGCGTAGATGATCCCACCGAATCGCGGCGGCTCGCCGGGCCGGCCCTTGATCAGGCCCCGCGCATTGGCGATCACGCCGACCGGAATCCCTTCGATACGGGCATCACCACAGATCATCTCCTTCGCGAGCTGCGGCTGGAACTCTTCGAGCGCCCCTTCATCGAGAATCGCGCGCAACATCGCATGCGTGTCGTACGACATCCGATGTTCGGTGGGAAGCAAATCGTACAGTGTTTCAGGATTGGCGCCCGGTTTGGCCGTGGCATCGTGAGGAGCGACCCGCACTGGCGGTGCAAGTCGTGCGATCTGCTCGCGCACCATGCGCAAGCAGTCCTCGTCGTTCTCGGCGGCATAGTGCGCGACGCCGCTCACTTGCGTGTGCGTCGTCGCCCCACCAAGCGTCTCGCCGTCAACGGTCTGCCCCGTGGCGCCCTTAACGAGATTCGGGCCGCCGAGTCCCATGAACGAGGACCCCTTCACCATCAGAATCACATCACTGAGCGCGGGGAGATACGCTCCCCCGGCGACGCACTGCCCCATCACCGCGGCGATTTGCGGAATGCGAAGATAGCGACGCATCAGCGAGTTGTAGTAGAAGATGCGCGCCGCACCGTACTGACCGGGAAAGACCCCGCCCTGATACGGGAGGTTCACACCGGCGGAGTCGACGAGATAGATGATTGGAAGTCGGCAACGCATCGCGCACTCTTGCGCGCGAAGAATCTTGGGAATCGTCTCGGGCCACCACGAGCCCGCCTTCACGGTCGCGTCATTTGCGACGACCACGCACTCTCGCCCCAGCACTTGGACGATGCCGGTGATGACGCCGGCGCCGGGCGCCTCGCCGTTGTACTGATCGTGGGCAACGAGCAAACCGAACTCAAGGAACGCGGATCCGGGATCTTTGAGTCCAGCGACGCGCTCGCGCGCCGTCAGCTTCCCCTGCGCGTGCTGCTTCGCGATGCGCTCGGGTCCGCCACCGAGCCGGAGCGTGGCCTCGAGCGTTCGACACGCATCGGCAAGCTCGCGGAGGCGATTGGTGCTCTTGGTGGTTCTCGTGGTGGAGCCCGCAGTGGTGCCCGCTGCGCTGCTCACTGCGGAGCCACTTCCCTTGCGCGTCGCGCTCACGCGTCTTGCGACTGTCGCGCGCCGAACCAGACCTTGATGTAGTCCACCAGATCAGTGGTGGACGTGCCCGGACCGAAGAGCTTGCCGATCCCCTGCTCCTCAAGCGCCGTCATATCCTCCTTCGGGATGATGCCGCCGCCAGTGATCAGCACATCATCGCGGCCCTGCTCGCGCAACAGCGCGGCCACGCGCGGAAAGAGCGTCATGTGTGCGCCGGAGAGGATGCTCAACCCCACGACGTCCACATCCTCTTGGACGGCGGCAGAGGCGATCATCTCGGGCGTCTGGTGGAGACCGGTATAGATGACTTCCATGCCGGCATCGCGGAGCGCGGCGGCAACGACCTTGGCGCCACGGTCATGACCATCAAGACCGGGCTTGGCGACGAGCACGCGGATTGGGCGGGACATGGGGGGAAAGCTACCGCCCAGAGGGCGAGGGTTCAACGCGAGGGTTCAACGCGAGGGGCCGACAAGGGGGGCCACTGCGAGGCGCTACCGCAGGACGTCACCCCTCCCCCGCCGCCAGTGGCTGCGCGATGCCCGCTCACGGGTTGAACCAATAGCTGAGCTTCACCAGCACCGTATTGTCTGGGTGAGTGCCGAAGAGATTGCGTAGATCGCGACCGGGCTCGAAGCTACCCGGGTCCCGCGAATCCGACCGGCCCTGCTGCCAGACCACAAAGAACACCGACCCTGGCTGGTACTCCCAGCGCACCACGAGATTCGAGTTGAACTGCTTTTCACTGAATCCCGGGGGTGCGGCGCCGCCACCGAAGTTCCGGTAGCGCGCGGCGTATTCTCGCGCACGCGGATCCGCGAGTTCGCGCCAGTCCGTGAAGTTGCCACTCGCGACGAATGGCTGCGCATAGACTTGCAGGCTCAGTGTCGGGCTCAGCGTGACGTTGGCCCGCGCCGTGATGTCGAGCTGATCTTGCGCGAGACGTGCGAAGGTAAAGTGGGCGGTGTCGGTGAGGGTGGATCCCTGATTCGCGACCCACTGCGCGTCGAGCACCCGATTCTCGAGCCCAGCCGAGAGCTCAAACGACGTGCGATCGCCGATCCGCGTCTCGACGCCGATCTCTAGTTCACGAGACCAGCTCCGTCCCTCATCGCCGGTCGAGAAGACGATATCAATCTCTGGAATAAACGACTGGCGCGTGTCGCCGTCGAGCGTGATGGAGACGCGATGCTGCGGCGAGACGCGCAACGCGGGCCCGCCGCGCGCACAGGACACACAATGCGTCGGGCCCAGTTGCGAGGCGAGATAGGTGAACGAGCTTCCCCAGAAGTTCTTGAACTCCGCGGATCCGTGTAGCTGCACCTGCGCGCCCGTCGGCAAGCCACCGGTTGTCCAGTGATTCTCTGCCGTCACGACGCCGTTCACACGGCGATACCAGCTGCTTGGCCGGAGTGCGACGAGCACAAGTTGGTTCCGCAGCATCCCGTCGTTGACGAGCGTGACGAAGCCGAGGTCGTTGAGTTCGGTCCCCGCTTCAGCGTAGCGGGTGGTGGTTTCCCATCGCACGCGCCCCGCAAAGCGCTTGAGCGTGAGGGACGAGACCCCGCCATTCATGCTGGTGCGTGTCGGGTCGTACGCGAGTTCGTGGTCGGGGCGTTGCAAATAGTGCACGCTCGTCAGTTGCGTGCGGGCGATTGCCGGCGCACTTCCGCGTGCGGTCGAGCGGCCACTGTAGCCGGAGACTTCCCAACGTTGCGCGAAGCGATGATACCCTTGGAGCAACAGGGTGTATGCGTCACGCCGGAGCAATGCCTCCGTGTCCGCATCGAGATCCCGCGTGAGAGCGGTGACCATCGTGCCAAGCTGGGAGCGCCCACCACGGAAGTCCTGAACGAAGCGTCCCACAAAAGTCGATGTCTGCGGTTCGATTGTCGTGCCCGCCGCGCCGACTGCACGAGCCGAGGAAACCGCCACGACCCCGAACTGCGCTCCACCTTGCAGGCGTCCCGTCAACTTCGCCGCCGCCTGGATTCGCCCGAATCGCGCATCGGTCGGGGCGCTGCGCAACTGCGGCGTGCGTCCCACACGCCGTGTGTAGAAGATTCCCTCGCAGGGGCCGCTGCATCGGAAGAGATTCACTCCCTCCTGAAAAAATGGGCGCCGCTCGTCGAACCGCACTTCGAACGCGCTCAGATTGATTAGGGCCGGGTCGGCCTCGACCTGTCCGAAGTCCGGATTGACCGTGGCGTCCAGTGTCACATTCGGCGTCAGGCCAGCCTTGAGGTCGAGTCCCATACTTTGCTGCATCGGATGGGTCCAGCCGTTCGCCAAGGGCTCAGTGACGTTCTTTGTCACGGCATACGGCATCACCTCCAACCGCCGATTGCGACCGATTCCCTCGATGCCGACCAGATCACCTAGTTGCGAGGCCAGCGTCTGACGCGAGGGGCGATACACCGGCCACGCATCGCGCTCGCCGTAGCGCCCGACGTCACGCCAGATGCCAAAGCCAAAGGTTTGCGCATCCCCGCTGTTGAACCGGAGCTGGCTAAATGGAATCGCGAATTCAGCAGTCCATCCTCCCGCCTCGATCTGCACGCCGACATCCCACACCCCGTCCCAGGCGAGATCCTCGCCGTTGTCGGAGAACACGGTTCCGTCGCGCTTGACTCCCGCGGGGTTCACGATGAACTGCAGGGCGCTGCGCCGATCGTGGAAGCCATCGATGACGACCTTGATCCATTCCGACGGCGTGCGGATATCGCGACGGCTCAGGAGCGCGACAATCGAATCGGGATGCGGGTCGAGCGCGCGGACGAAGACGTAAAGCGTGCGGTCGTCGTACGTGACGGCGAACTCGGTACGGAAGCGCGCCGACGCCGCTTCGGCGGGCGCGAACTGATAGAAGTCACTCGTCACCGGTGCGTGCGCCCAGACCCCCTCGGCGTCGCGCCCGTCGATCACCATCGGCTCGCTGGTGCGGACGGCGCGCGCAGACTGCGTGTTGGGATCGGACGGTTGTGCCGCCAGCGGTCGCACGAGCGCGAGGCCAACGAGCGCGAGAACGAATGGACGATTCACGAGATCGGGAAAGGGGCGCGGGACAGCGCCAATCCAGAGTTACGTCCTCAGCAGCTGGGATGTTGCAACGCGCTCAGTCTGGGCGGAACAGATCCAGCATAATCACCCAACCGAGCGTCGCCACGCTCATCGAGGCGATGGCCATCGTCTTGTGGGCGCTTGCATCGCCGCCGTCTTCCGTCTCGTCTGCGAGAATCCCCGTGGCCACGAAGCCCGCATCCGCCAGTAACATCAGTGAGGCATGCAGGAAGCGCCGTTTGCGGTCAGTGGGGTCCTTCCGCCCTTCGTAGAGGTTCCACACCCCGGTGACGGTGTTGGAGGCAAAGAGCGCCGCCACGCCACCCGCTAACGCGGGGTGGAGATCCGCCGCCCAGTTCTCCTCACCGTTTTGCTCGAGTTGCGTGCCCGCGTAGTACTGGGCGAGGAAAAGCGGGAGCATGGCGTAACTCCCCCATCGATGGATGTCGAGCCGTCGATAGTACCACTCGGAGTACTCGACCCCCGCCGCGCGCGGTGCTGCTGCACGCCCGTCCGCTCCGCGAACCAGCGGCACGTCGATCCGCCGATCGACAAGTCGCTCGCGCATAAATGGCGCCGGCAGCGCCGCCTCGGGGAGCGTGACGGGAGCCAGCGCCATGCCAGAGAGTTGTAGCGCGACCAGAAGGGCAATCGACGACGACATATGACGCTCCGGTGCATGAGGCTTGGTAAAGCCTATCTACACGGGAGCGCCCAACGCCATCCGTCGTTCCCTGAGTCGTTGTCAGGCGCCTCAGAAGCGCACAGTGAGCCCGAACCCGGTGACCGTCGGGGCATCCTTCAGGGTCACGGTCATCGTTCCAACGTGCGCCTGAATCGAGCCGCTACGATCTGCGATGCCAATCCCATAGCCGAGGAGGGAGCGTGTGCCGCCGTAGGACACGTCGCCGTCGGAAGCCTTGCCGTAGCCAAAGCCGGGACTCACGAAGGGGCGAAGCGTGACGGGGCCGACGGGGAACGACAGGCTCATGGGGAGGGATGCCGCGGCGGTGAGGGAGGAGATCTCGCCCTCCCCCCAGCTCGCGTAGTTGGCCATGGGCTGCAGTGCGATATCGAAACGCACGCCGTCGACCCCGCCGGGCGTCAGGGAGGCAAGACCGAGGTGCAACCCACCGCCGAGGGCGGAGCCGCCGCACACCGGGCAGTCCTTCACGAAGCTGACCATACCAATTAAGAGAATGCTCATGCGTCCAGCGGGGAACCGCATCACGGCCCCGAGATTTGTGAACTCGTCATCCCCGGGGCCGAATCTCCACGAGCCGTAGTTCAGCGAGACGGTCGCCCGCTCACCGGCCGCAACGCCAGCCGGCGGAGCCGCGAGCGTGCCTCCGATTGGCGACCGGATCAACGCCTGCCACGCGACGATGTCATCGGCGGATTGCGCCCCGGCAACAGGTGCTAGGCAGAGGACTTGGAACGAGAGAACAACTGTCAGCGTGAGGAATCGCACGAGAGGCTCCGGCAGGGGTGAGGCGACCCAAGTGGTCGGCGCAACTACGGTGGGCTCCCGCGCGCACTCCCCCCATCCGTCTCTTGACCCTGCTCTCGGCACATTCCGCGGCGTGCCGCTACGTCGATCGACCTAGGAGCGCCTCAACTACGGGGCTGAGGGCGCCGTTACAGCGACTTCCGCGCCACGAGCAGCATCTCACTCGAGCGCCGCGTCAACGCCTTGTCGGAGAACGACGCCCAGGCCTGCTCCACGACGAGCCCCGACTCCAGCATGATCTCGGCGAGTCGAGATGCCGTGTAGAGGCGGATCCGATGCTCGCGGTGTTCCGTCCTCTTCCGCCCCTGCCAGGTCGACGCGACGGTCAGGAACCCCGTGAGGGGATCAAATGAGCGGTCCTGCACGACAATCGTGCCATCACTGGTCTCCCATCCATCGCGGGCGAGGAACTTCGCCATCACGCCGTCGCGACTCCCGCCCTGCCAGATCATCAATCCTCCCGGCTTAAGGACGCGGGCACATTCCGCAATGACCTTCGCATCATCACGCGCCGTGTCGAAGAAGCCGAAGCTCGTGAAGAGATTCACTACCGCATCGAACCGCTTCCGCCAGCGGAACGGTAGGCTGCGCATGTCGCCGCGGGTGTAGCGAAGCCGCTTGCCCGTGCCCCGCTTCTTCGCGAGGGTCAGCAGTTCCTTGGAGAGATCGTATCCGTCGACATCGTAGCCAGCCTCCGCGAGCAAGTGCGCATGGCGCCCCTGGCCGCACGCGAGATCGAGGATGCGCGCGCCACTCGGCAGGGCCAGCAACTCGAGCAGGCGGCCGACCTGTGCACGATCTTCGCGCAGGTCGAACAACGGCTCATACTCACGCACGTAGCCCTGATCGAAGTAGGTCTGCCACCAGTGCGTTGCCATAACTGCCAAGGCGGATGAAGGATGTCAGCTCAGAAGAACACTGGCTCGCGGTACGCACCAAAGACGCTCTCCAAAGCGGCGCGAATCTCATACAGAGTACAATAGCTCCGCGCGCAGTCGAGCATCGCCGGCACGACGTTCTCCGTGCTCGCCGCCGCCGCGCGAAGCCGCGCCAGATTCGCCTGGCATTTCACTTCGTCACGCGAGCCACGCAACGCGCTGAGCGCCGCGGCCTGATCACGCGCGGCCTCGTCGTCGAACGTGAGCAACGGGATTGTCAACGCCGACTCATCGCTCTCAAAGGCATTCACACCCACGATTGTCCGGCGATGTTGCTCAATCTCCCACTGCTGCCGCGCCGCCGCCTCAGCGATGCGCTTCTGGAACCATCCGTCCTCCAGCCCCTTCACGACGCCACCTTGCTCGTCGATCTGCTTGAAGAGCAGCTCGGCCTCAGCCTCCATCTCATCCGTCAGCTTCTCGACATAGTACGACCCGCCAAGCGGATCCATGACGTTTGGCACGCCGGTCTCGAAGGCCAGCACCTGCTGCGTGCGCAGCGCGACTTCCACCGCGTGCTCCGTGGGAAGGGCCAACGTCTCATCCATCGAGTTGGTGTGCAGCGACTGCGTGCCACCGAGCACGGCGGCCATGGCCTGATACGCGACGCGCACGATGTTGTTCATCGGTTGCTGCGCCGTGAGTGTGACGCCGGCGGTCTGCGAGTGGAATCGCATCACGAGGGAGCGGGGGTTCTTTGCGCCGTAGCGTTCCTTCATGTGGCGCGCCCAGATGCGACGCGCCGCCCGTAGCTTGGCAATCTCCTCGAAGAAATCGTTGTGGATATCCCAGAAGAAGCTCAGGCGGGGCGCGAAGTCATCCACGTCCAACCCGCGCGCGACCCCGCGCTCGACATACGTGAAACCGTCGGCGAGTGTGAAGGCCAGTTCCTGCGCCGCCGTCGATCCCGCCTCACGAATGTGGTATCCGGAGATCGAAATCGTATTCCATTGCGGCACGTGCTGCGCACCGTACTCGAACATATCAACGATTAATCGCAACGCGGGCTCGATCGGGAAGCACCAGGCGTGCTGCGCCATGTACTCCTTCAGGATGTCGTTCTGGATCGTTCCGCGGAGTTGCTCCGGCTTCACGCCCTGCTTTTCTGCCGCCGCGATGTAAAAGCACCAGAGAATGATCGCGGGTCCATTGATCGTCATCGACGTCGAGACCTGATCGAGCGGGATTCCGTCGAACAGCGCCTCCATGTCGGCAAGCGAACTGATTGCCACGCCGCACTTCCCGACTTCGCCCTCACTGCGCACGTGATCGGAGTCGTAGCCCATCAGCGTGGGGAAGTCGAAGGCGACCGAGAGGCCCGTCGTCCCATTGCGCAGGAGAAACTTGTACCGCTCGTTGGTCTCCTTGGCCGAGCCGAACCCAGCGAACTGCCGCATGGTCCACAGCTTGCCGCGATACCCCGTCGGATGAATGCCGCGCGTGTAGGGGTACACGCCGGGCACTTCGAACGCGGTGCCGGCCGAGCCTTCGAGGTCGAGCGCCGTGTAGAGCGGCGCGACCTCCTTCTCGGAGTTCGTGTAGGCAACATTGCGGATCGCACCGGTGGCGTATCGGGCGCGCCATTGATCGACTTCGGCCTTGAGCGTATCGAGCTCGGCCTGCATCGCGGCGATCGTCGGATCGATGTCGGGGATCGAGGTCATGCGTCCTTTCCGGTCAGGGTCCCGGCGTCGACGCTTCGGACAATCAGCGCCGCCGCCACTGCCAACGGGGTCGTCTCACCGCGCTCAAGCTCGGGGAGCTGACCTTC
>JAYTDH010000407.1:0-2071 GCA_043736095.1 Gemmatimonas sp. | reverse complement strand
GGCGCAAAGCCGTGGGCCGTCGCCGGTGATGGCTACGTGTTAATCGCTTCGCCCGCCGATCCCGCAGCAAGCGATCTCCCCGTGCGCGCGGGCTTCGTGCCCTGGCTCGATGCCGTACTCGCCGAACGACTTTCCGCCGCGGGTGGTCTCGCGATGGATGCCGCGCCCGGCGCGCGCGTCACGGTACCGACGGGCGTGACGGCGATTGAATCCCCAGATGGATCGACACGCGCAGTCACCGCCGGCAGCACGATCCAAGCACCGTGGCGTGTCGGTACCTACTTCTGGCAGCGCACGAATCAACGCGCTGGCGCGTTGGTCGTGAATGCCGAGCCGGAGGAATCGTCCATCCTCCAGCTCGCATCTGCTGATCTGCAAACGCGACTCCGCGCCGATCAACTGGAAGTGACGTCCGAGCGCGTCGCGCGCGCCAGCTTCGCCGCAAACGGTCGTCGTGCACTCGCCACTCCGCTCTTGCTCCTCGCTGTGCTCCTGCTCCTCGCCGAATCGATCCTCGCGCGACGCGGTCGCGGCGCTCCCGTTCCCGCCTAATGCCACTTCCGATTCTCATCGAGCGGCTCTCCGCGCTCTCCGCCTTCACGCGACTCGCCGCCACCCTCCCCACGCGGAGCGGCACACAAGCCGTCGGCGGACTCGCCGGCTCCGCCGATGCCGTCTTGATTGCGGCGCTCGCGGAGCGCGAGCCGAACCGACTCTTCGTGGTGGTCGCGGATCAACTCCCCGAGGCCGAACGCTGGCACGCGGACTTGCAGTCGGTGCTCGGCGCCGAGAGTGTGGCGCTGTATCCGCCGCGTGAAGGCTTCGGCGAGATCGAGCCACACGCCGAAGTCGCCGGTGAGCGTGTGGAGACGCTCGAGGCGCTCGCCAAGGGCGCGGTGCGCGTGCTGCTCACCACCGCGCGCGCCGTGCAGGAGCGCACGCGGTTGCCGCGCGCACTCGCCGATGCGCGCTTGGAGCTTAAGAAGGGCGACGTGCACCGCCTCGAAGAGTTGATGTTCCATCTTGAGAGCGTTGGGTTCGAGCGCGTGCCGCTGGTGGAGGACGTGGCGCAGTACTCGGTGCGCGGCGGCATTCTCGACGTCTATGGGTTCGGCATGCGCGAGCCCGTGCGTCTCGAGTTCTGGGGCGACGAACTCGTCGAGCTCCGCGCCTTCGACGTCAGTAGTCAGCGGAGCACGACGCCGATGGATCGCGTGGTGATTCTCCCCATTGAAGTGCAGGGCACCGACGCCGAGGCGAAGTACGCGCGCGCTTCGCTCGGCGAACTCTTTCCGCCCGGCACGCTCGTCATTTTGCCGATGGGCACACAGCTCCGCGCAGAGTTGGATCGCACGTGGGGCGAGGCGCATCACCATCTTGATCTCGCCCGCCGTCGCGGCGAGGATGTCGCGTCGCGCGACGAGCTCTTGCAAGCGCCGCCGAGCGCGGAGGCGCAGGTCCGCAGCTTCCCGCTGCTGGAGATTATTGCCGTCAGCGAGAACGATCCGCGTGCCGTGGTGTTCCCGCTGCGCGCGCCGGAACCTGTTGAGCGTGACATGGCGAAGCTCGGGAGCATCGTCCGCGATGGCACGCCGACGTTGATCCTCTGCGACAACTCGGGGCAGGCCGAGCGTCTCGAGGAGCTGCTCGAAGGCTCACGCGGTGGTGACGAGACGCGTGAGCGTCTGACGTTGGCAATCGGTGTGCTCGCGGGAGGATTCATCCTGCCGCCGCGTGGCGCTGAGGGCCTCCGTGTGCTCACCGACCACGAGATATTCCGGCGCGAGCGGCGCATTCGTCGTGCGCGACGCTACGCTACGGGCGCGGCGATGGAGCATGTCACGGCGCTCAAGGCCGGCGACTTTGTGGTGCACCTCGAGCACGGCGTCGGCATCTACCGTGGGATGCACACGATTTTCCACGGCGAGACGACACTCGAAGTCGCGGTAATCGAGTACGAGGGCGGGGATCGGCTCAACGTCCCGCTGTATCGTCTCGATCAGATCGAGAAGTATCGTGCGGCCAGCGAGGGCGACGAGGATGCACCGCCGCCCAAGCTCCACAAGCTCGG
>JAYTDH010000406.1:0-3937 GCA_043736095.1 Gemmatimonas sp. | reverse complement strand
GTGGTCGACGCCACATCCTGCGCTTCGGGAAGAATCGGGAGGTCCACCGGCCTCCCATTCCGAATCACCGTCACGGTGATCAAGCGGCCGGGAGCCGCGGAGACCTTCTCCAGCACGTCATCCCAGCGGCGGACGACCGCGCCATCAATCGCGCTGATGCTGTCGCCGGTGACCATCCCACCGATCGCCGCGGGCTTCCCGACGACCACGCTATCCACCACGGCCGGGAGATATCCGCGGCCGTAGTACGAGAAAATCCCCGTCGAGACGACAATCGTCAGCACGACATTCATGAACACGCCGGCGAGCAGAATCACGAGCCGCTTGTAGAGCGGCTTGCTCTCAAACCAGCGATCGCTCGGGATCGGCAGCGGCCCGTGCGGAATCATCGAGTGCTCGTCCCAATGCTTCGAGCGCTCCACCGGCTCACCATCCGGCTTGAGTTCCCCGCCCCCCTCGAGCGCAGACGCCTGCTCATCCTCCTTGCTCGCCATGCGCACATAACCACCAATCGGTAGCGCGCTGAGCGCGTACTCCGTCTCACCACGACGGAAACTCCAGAACGGCTTTCCCCACCCGAGCGAAAAGCGCGGCGCGTACACTCCCGCCCACTTGGCGGCGAGGAAGTGGCCGAGCTCGTGCACGAAAATCACGAGCCCAAGAACGAGTAAGGGCGCAAGCCAACTCAACATCAGTGCAACTCCTGCACGAGGGCGCGGGCCGCGGCATCCGCAGCACGCAACGAGGGCAAATCATCTCCGGAGAGACCGCCGTGGCGCGTGAGCGCCGCGTCAATCGCTTCGGGAATCCGACTGAACGAGAGTGATCCTTCCAGAACGCGCGCCACGGCCGCCTCGTTCGCCGCGTTGAACACGGCCGGTGCCGCGCCTCCCTGCTTGCCGGCGGCGATACCGAGCCCGAGCGTCGGAAAAGCGTCGTGGCGCACGGGCTCGAAGGTCAATGGCGACGTCGCCAGCGGATCGAAGCGTGGGACCCCATCGTCAGCGAGGCGTTCCGGATACGTCATCGCGTAGAGCACGGGGAGCTCCATCGAGGGCACCCCCATCTGCGCGAGCACGCTGCCATCCTCGAACTCGACCATCGAGTGCACAATGCTCTGCGGATGCACCACGACTTCAATCTTCTCGTACGGCACGCCGAACAACACATGCGCTTCGATCACCTCAAGTGCCTTGTTCGCGAGCGAGGCGCTATCGATGGTGATCTTCTTTCCCATCGCCCAGGTGGGATGATTCAGTGCGTCTTGTAGCCGCGCAGCCCGGATGCGCTCAGTCTCCCACGTGCGGAACGGGCCACCACTCGCGGTGATGATAAAGCGCTTGACACCCTGCACCGGGATGAGTCCGTCGCCCGTGGCCGCAACGCGACCCGCAAGGCACTGCAACAACGCCGAGTGCTCGGAGTCCACGGGAATCACGGCGCCGCCGAACGCGCGCTGCGCGCGCTGCACGAGGACGCCGCCAATCACGAGCGACTCTTTGTTGGCGAGCGCCACCCGCTTGCCTTTGCTGAGCGCGGCGAGCGTCGCATCAAGTCCCGCAGCACCCACGACGGCATTCAACACAATGTCCGCGTCGGGATGCTGCGCCGCGTCCACAAGACATTCCGCGCCGCTGCCCCACCCGGCGGGCAACGCGCGTCCATTCGGCTCCACGAGTCCCGCATACGCCGGCGTCCACTGCGCCGTCGCCGCGGCGAGTCCATCCAGATTGCCGTTCGCGGTCAACGCGACGAATCGAAAGCGATCCGGATGGCGCGCGACCACACGCTGCGCCGTCTCACCGATGCTCCCGGTCGCGCCGAGCAGCGCGACGCCGACCGCACTCACGCGGCCACCACGAGAAGATTCTCCAACATCACGTAGGCAATCGGCACAGTGAAGTAGAGCGAATCCAAGCGATCCAACACGCCACCGTGACCTGGAATCAGCGCTGAGGAATCCTTCACCCCCGCCTCGCGCTTGAGCAGGCTCTCCGCGAGATCACCCACCTGCGCCGCGAGACTCATCACCGTGCCGAAGACAATCACGCCGGTGAACGTCATCGAGAGTCCCGCGTACGGGCGCAGCACGAAATGCACGAGCACGTAGGTGAATACGATGGTGGTGCCGAGCGCGCCCCAGGCACCGGCCCACGTCTTTCCGGGGCTGATGGTCGGCATCAGCTTCTTGTTGCCGAATCGCTTGCCGAAGAAAAACGCGCCGCTGTCGTTCAACCAGGTCAGCACCACAGGTAGCGCGACGAGCAACGATCCCGCCACCGCGGTCACCGCGAACCGGTGATACCGCAGCGCATACACGAACGCGAGCATGCCCCCGGTATACCACACGCCAAAGAGCGTCGTCGCCACGGAACCGATCGGCTTCCCTTCCGCGCCACGCGTGAAGAGCGCGGTCGTGAGCATCGCCGGTACGAGGAGCGCGATCCAAGCGATTCCCGGAATGCGATACCCCAGTTGCAGCGCGTGCAACGCAATCGGGACGAGCGCGGAGAGCACAATGGCCCACCACGTCAGCGGCCGCTGCCCAGTGGCCTCGGCGAGTCGGCAATACTCCCACGCGCCAATGCCGGCAGCGATCGCGAGCAGCGTGGTCAGGAGGGGGCCGCCGACGTACACGCAGGCCGCGACGACGGGAATCGCGGCGACAGCAAAACCGACACGCTTGCTGAACTCGCTCACGCAGTCCTCACGAGTGATGCAAATGCTGCGCGACGCACCACGCGCACCCTAGACCGCAACCTTGCCGAACCGACGGTCGCGATGCTGAAACTCGAGGATCGCCTCGTACAGATTCGTCCGCGACCAATCGGGCCACAACACCGGCGAGATGAACAACTCGGTGTACGCCACCTGCCAGAGCAGGAAGTTCGAGATGCGCTGCTCACCCGACGTGCGAATCAACAAATCAGGATCAGGACAATCGTGCGTATAGAGCTTTGACGCGAACGCCGCCTCGGTCACTTGCTCCGCCGTGATCAGCCCCGCCGCCACATCTTCCGCGAGCAACCGCGCCGCGCGCGTGAGTTCCGCGCGCGAGCTGTACGAGATGAACAGGTTGAGCGTGAGCTTCGTGTTCCCCGCCGTGAGCGAGACCACGCGATCCACCGCGTTGCGCGCCGGCGGAGTGAGCCGCTCGATGTCGCCGAGCACCTGCACTCGCACACCCTGCTTATGGAGTTCTTCGGCCTCGCGCTGGATGTACTCCTCGAGCAGCGTCATCAGCGCGTTGATCTCCACGGGCGGACGCTGCCAGTTCTCTTGCGAGAAGGCGAAGAGCGAGAGCGCCTCCAATCCAACCTCAAGCGCGCCCTCCACCACTTCGCGCACCGCCTTCATCCCGTTGCGATGCCCAATCGGGCGCGGCAACATCCGTTCACGCGCCCAGCGTCCGTTGCCATCCATGATGATGGCCACGTGGCGCGGTACCACGCCGTGCAGGCGGATTTGCGAGAGCAGATCGGCGGCGGTCATGAGTCGGAGATCAGGGCCAGCGGCCTTAGACCTCCAGGATCTCGGCTTCCTTCGCCTTCATCAACGCGTCGATCTTCGCGATCTCCTCGTCGTGCAACTTCTGCAGATCCTTCTCGGCGCCCTTCACTTCATCCTCCGAGACGCCGGTCAGCTTCTTCAGATGGTCGCGGGCATTCGTACGCGCGTGACGCACCGCGATGCGGCCATCCTCGGCGAACTTGTGCAGCAGCTTCGCGAGTTCCTTGCGGCGCTGCTCGTTCATCGACGGCAGCGGCACGCGGATCTGATGCCCCTGCGCCGATGGGTCGAGCCCGAGATTCGACTCGCGAATCGCCTTTTCGACGGCCTTCACCTGGCTTTTGTCGAACGGCGTGACGAGGAGCAGGCGCGGCTCCGGCGCGGAGACGTTGGCGACTTGATTCATCGCCATCAGCTGGCCGTACAT
>JAYTDH010000405.1:0-1829 GCA_043736095.1 Gemmatimonas sp. | reverse complement strand
CTGAGCGCCCATGTTCTCGATCGGATCGGAGAGCTCGACTTCCTTCGCGACCGTCACGCCGTCCTTAGTGACCGTCGGGGCGCCGAACTTCTTGTCGATGACGACATTACGACCCTTGGGGCCGAGCGTGACCTTCACGGCTTCGGCGAGCTGATCGACACCACGCTTAAGTGCGGCGCGGGCCTCAACGTTGAAATGGAGTTCCTTGGCTGCCATATGACTCGGATCCTGTGATTAGTTGTTGACGATCGCGAGGATGTCGCTCTCGCGGAGGATCAGGAGCTGCTCGCCTTCGATGGTGACTTCGGTGCCGCTGTACTTGCCGTAGAGCACCTTGTCGCCCGCCTTCACTTCCATGGGCACGCGCTTGCCGTCCTCGGTGCGACCCGGGCCGGCAGCGATCACTTCACCCTGCTGCGGCTTTTCCTTGGCCGTGTCGGGGATGTAGAGCCCACCGCGCATCGTCTCCGTCTCCTCGGTCGCCTTCACAACGACGCGATCGGAGAGGGGCGCGACTTTCTGGGCGGCTGCGGTCTTTGCTGCCATAGGTATCCGTCCTCCTGCTACTGGTGATGTGGTGATAGAAACAACTCGCTCTGGCACTCGTTAGGCCAGAGTGCTAACAACACCGAATGATAGGTGCAAGCATGATGCCAGTCAATCTCGGCGACATATCCCCGAGGAATGGCATAAGGCGATGCCCTGCAATGTGATAGACGAATGCTCTTCAGCCAAAATGGCAACCATCTCCGCGCCATATTTGCGCGTCAGACTGCCACTTCTGTCGTCGGGCGCTCGCCGGAATCAGTCCCGCGAGGCGGAAAGCATTGCGTAGGCCATTCGCAGCCCGTGCAGCGTGAGGTCCGGCTCCACGAGTTCAATTACCGGGCAGTGCGGCTGAATCACCGACGCCAGTCCGCCGGTCGCAATCACCTTGGGCACACCGCCGCCCGGCCACGACGCCTTGATCCGACCAACAATCCCCGTCACGGAGTCGGCGGCGCCGAAGACCACGCCAGCGCGGATACACTCCTCCGTGCGCGTCCCAATCACCTTCTCCGGGGCCTGCAGCTCGGTCGCCGTGAGCTTGGCGGTGCGTCGAAACAGCGTCTCCGCAGAGGTCCGCACGCCCGGCTGAATCACGCCGCCGAGGAACACGCCATCCTTGGTGATGCAGTCGAAGGTCGTGGCCGTGCCGAGATCGACCACGATGCAGTCGCTCTGGTACATCCGGCTGGCGGCCAACGTGTTGATAATCCGGTCCGCACCGACCGTCATCGGCTCATCCACGGCGAGCGTGATCCCGAGCGGAGAACGCGCATCGACGATGACGACGTCGCGGCCGCTCAGCCGACGCGCCGCCTCGGCGAGCGAATGCGTGACGCCAGGGACCACCGAGCCGATGGCGGCGCCCGAGAGCTTCGCACCGCCGCGTCCCGAGGCGGCGAGCAAGCTATGCAACAACAGATGCACTTCGTCCGGCGTGCGCGAGGCCTCAGTGGTCACGCGCCAGTGCGCGACGATCTCCTCGCCCTCGGCGAGCCCTAGCGTGGTCTCGGTATTCCCGACGTCAGCGACGAGCAACATACGAGTGCCTCGGAATCAGCAGGAAGAACAGTGAGTCAGGATGCGAGGACCAACGATCCGACGCGATGTGGCGAGAGTCCCGCTGTGGATTCTACTAGCAGGGCACCGTCAGCGGTGATTCCGCGGGCCGTACCCTCCGCCGGTGCGCTTATCCGGCGACCGACGGTGAGATCACGCGCGGCGAACTCCGCCAGTTCGCGCGTGTCGAGCGGGCCGCGCGCGCACGCCGCGGCACGAAGCGC
>JAYTDH010000404.1:0-5185 GCA_043736095.1 Gemmatimonas sp. | reverse complement strand
GGACCGGTGGTGAAGAGCTGTTGTCCCGCAATCACATCGGCGTTGGTCAGGTTCCGGCGCGGCGGTGCCCGCAGCGTCTTGATGTAGAAGACCACCGCGTTCACGACGCTCGCTGGCACCTCGGGCTCGGGTGCGCCATCGCCGGTGAACGCGCCAACCTGCGGATTGAAGATCTCATCAGGAATCAGGTCACTCGTGATCCCCATATCCTCGTGATACGCGGTGACGATCTGCTGCAAGAGATTGACTGAGAGCGCCTTCTTGCCGAAGCGACCGATGAAGCAGCATCCGAACTTTATGCCGCGCGACGGCGGGCCCTCGGCGGCGATTGCTTCGAGCGAGGTAACACGCGCGAGCAGGTCGTTGGCCTCCACGAGCTGCACGCGGCCCGAGATCCCATCGCTATTCAGATCGTTAGGGTCCTCGAGGTTGAGCAGCGTGGTGTCGTCGACCGCTTCGAGGAGCCCGAGTCCAGTGACGGCCGGGGCGGTGAAGCGCGCGACACCTGTGGCCGCGGCGGGAAGATTCTCTCGGATGTAGCCGAGCACGGATCGGTCCTGTAGTTGGGGACCTCCGGCGGATCGCATCGGATCGAAATCCGCGCCGACCACGCGGCCGAAGCGCGTGATGTTGAACATCGGGTGTCCCTTGCCATCACCGACGTGGCAAGACTCACATGAGGCGGCGACGAAGACGGGGCCCAAGCCCTCGACCGCCCCGAACACGCGGGCGAACTCGGCGTCTCCCGCCGCATGCATCGCGGTCTGGGGCCGCGAGAGCCCCGGGATCGTCCCCACGAGCTCATTAGACTCGTTCGGGGCGGAGGGCATAAGTGCGTCGCACCCGCCGATTGCGAGTGCGGCGAGCGACGCGCAGATGGCGCTAGGGAGTCGAGTGCGTCCAAGAAAGAAAGTTAGCACGCACTAATATTCAGGCTAGGACCAGCAAAAGTCCAGCCCGACCCGCCGCTATCTCACGTACGTCAGCCAGCCACGGGTGTCCTCCACCCGACCATTTACGATATCCAGGAAGAGCGCCTGGATGCGGCGCGTCACCGGCCCGACCTTGCCGTCCCCGACGGGCAGCTTGTCCACGCTGCGCACCGGGGTGATCTCGCTCGCCGTGCCGCACACGAAGAGTTCATCGGCCGTGTACAGCACTTCGCGCGAGAGCGCCCCGATAGCCACCTTGATTCCCAGCTCTTCGGCCAGCGCGATCACGGTGTTGCGGGTGATGCCTGGCAAGAGCGTACCGTCGATCGGTGGCGTGTAGAGCACACCGCCGTCCACGGCGAAGACGTTCTGACCCGAACCTTCGCTCACCATTCCGTCCGGCCCGAGCGCAATCGCCTCATCGTATCCGTTGGCCAGCGCTTCCATCTTGATGAGCTGCCCGCCGAGATAGTTGCCGGCGATCTTGGCCATTGCGGGAATCGTGTTGGGTGCGACGCGATGCCAACTTGCGACGCACGCATCGACACCCTTCTCCAGCGCATCGGCGCCGAGGTATGCACCCCACGGCCAGCAGGGGAGATAGACCTCGACCGGACTATCGAACGGGACCATGCCGGCCGCGCCGTAGCCACGCAGGACCATCGGGCGCACGTAGCAGGAGTCGATGCCGTTGCGGCGCACGAGTTCGCGGGTGGCCTCGACGAGTTCATCGATGCTGTACGCCACCGGCATGCGGTAGATTTTGCACGAGTTGAACATCCGCTTGAGGTGCTCGCGCAGACGGAAGACTGCCGGGCCTCGCGGCGTCGCGTAACAGCGAATCCCCTCAAAGACCGCCGAGCCGAACTGCACGGAGTGCGCCAGCACGTGCACCTGCGCGTCGTTCCAGTTGATGAACGTGCCGTCGCGCCAGATGAATTGGGTCTCGCCGATCTTGGCCACAGTCGTTGGGGCAGGGGGATGTGAAGCGAAATACTAGAGGAGACTGCGGATCCAACCGCCATCGACAGCGATACTCTGCGCCGTGATGTAACTCGCGCGTTCACTCGCGAGGAAGGCCGCGAGGGCCGCGAACTCGTGTGGCTCGCCAACGCGTCCCATCGGAATCTGCTGCTCCCAGGTGGCGAATGCGGCGTCTCGCGTGGTCCCGTTCGCCGTGGCGTTTGATGCGGCGAGTTGCTCAAGCCGCTCTGTGCGCGTGTAGCCGGGCAGCAGATTGTTCACGGTGACGTTGAACGGTGCAACCTCGTTCGCCAACGTGCGCGCGAATCCCGTCACCGCCGCGCGCACACTGTTGGAGAGGATGAGCCCGTCTACTGGTTGCTTCACGGCAATCGACGTCACGTTCAAGATGCGTCCCCAGCGACGCGACTTCATTCCTGGGAGCACGGCACGGGTGAGGTTCACCACGCTCTCCAACGTGAGCGCAATTGCCCGCGACCACGCTTCAGCTGTGTGACTCTCGAATGGCCCGGGAGGCGGGCCACCAGCGTTCGTCACGAGGATGTCGATCTGTCCGAATCGTTCGTGCGCCGCGGCGACCGCACGCGCGACGTCGGCGGGGATCGCGACATCGGCCTCAATGCCGAGTGTTTGCACGCCGAATCGTGTGGCGAGTGATGCGGCGCGCTCGTGGATCTCGGCGGAGCGCGCGCAACAGGCGATGTCTGCGCCCTCCGCCGCGAGCGCCTCCGCGATTGCCGCGCCGAGGCCGCGACTCGCGGCCGCGACGAACGCGACACGTCCCTTGAGTCCGAGATCCACGATTACTTCTGGTGAAAGTATGCGTCGGTCTTGTCGAGCCAGTCCTGACGCGGTGGATCGAACACATCGACATCGAGCGTGTCCTCGAGTGCTTCGGCCTTGTGCCACACATTCGACGGGATGTGGAGGACCTCGCCGGCGCGAACGTCCATCGTCTGCTCGCCGTGTTCGCCAATCCAGAAGCGCAACGCGCCCTCGAGGATGTACGTCAGCTGTTCGTTGTGGTGCTGATGCTTGGGGACGATCGCTCCCTTCGCGAGATAGACATGGGCCAGCATCATCCCTTGGCCGGTCACGAGACGCCGGGAGATCTGATCCGTCACCGTCTCCTTCGGCATATCAGACCAGCGATGGAAGGTGACCTCGGTCGCGCTGGTATTGATGGCAGACATCACGAGCTCGCAGTGAATGGAGTGGGGTGCCCCGTGCGGGGGTGTGGCGAATCCCGCCGGAGCTCGATTGTCGCCTAGTTCCCTGGTCGAGCCGGGCGCGGCAACGCCGTCGGCGGAATCAGATTGTTGAGGCGCATATAATTCGCGATCTGGCTGTAGTGATCGGCCATATCGAGCGCGTGACCGAGCGCCATGCTGGCGCGCGAGACCTGTCGCGCATTGCCATTGAACCGGAGCTCGGTCATCTCGGCGAGCGTGGCATCGTTGAGCTGCGCGAACGCGCGTTCACAGAAGGCAAATGACGCATTGAGCTTGGCGACGAGCGTATCTTTGGGCCACATCGCCTTCACGGAATCGGCGGTGGTCGTATCGGTCGCCGCGATCTGCGCCTTCATCGCGCCGAAGGCGTTGCAGAACAGATAGTTGTCGGTCGCGAGGTGCTGCGCGATGTATCCGATTGTGAGCTGGGCCGGCGTCGGACGGTAGCCGTAGAGGCGCGCGGGGATCGAATCGAAGGCCTGCGCGAGATTCCGCTGCAGGGTCATGGTCCGGCCGCGAAACGTTGCGGTAATCGGGTCACGCACAGGCGCGGCGGGGGTCTGCTGCGCAGTGAGTGCAACGGGGAGGGCCAGCGCAAATAGCACGGCGTAGCAGGTTCTCTTCATAAACTCGACTCCTGATGGATGGCGGCGGGGCATCCTCTGATACTGGAGCGCAATGGTGGGCGGCGCCAGTCGGCGGCTCAACCTGTGTCACTCGCGGCGACCTTTCCCGACCATGATCGGGAGGGCGATGGCGTTCACCCAATGGGTGAGCCGCACGATCCAATGATGGCGATGCGAGATGGTGGACACGTAGCCGATAGTGACGAGGCGGTGCAGAAGTTCCCGCCGGTGTGAAGATGTCGCGCTACGCGGCCCCAGCGACGTGAGATCGGACGGCCGCGAGGAAGGAGGCCTCAGTATTCTCCCCCTTTTGTAAGACCCGCTCTACTCCGCCGTTCAGACGGCGTCGGTCCTCCGTCGTCAACACTTTTGCCGTCATCACCACCACCTCGGTCGCGCCGTGTTGAGGATCGGCACGAAGCGTCTCGAGGAACTCGAATCCATCCATCTCGGGCATCATTAGATCGAGAAGAATCAGCGAGGGCTTCGCCCCCTTGAGCACTTCGAGCCCAATCCGTCCGTTGGCGGCTTCGCTCACCGTCCAGCCTTCCTTCTCGAGCGAGCGTCGAAGCATCGTGCGGGTGTCGCTGTCGTCCTCGACAATCAACACTCCGGCGCCCGCGGTGCGCCGATACCGAGCGAGCACTGCCGCGAGCCGCTCGCGCTCGATCGGTTTCGTCAGATACTCCGCGGCGCCGAGCGAGAATCCGAGACTCCGCTCGTCCGTGATGGTGAGCATCACAACCGGGATCGTGGAGACGTCGGGATCATCCTTGAGCGAGGCAAGGACCTCCCACCCATCGAGGCCCGGCATCACGACATCGAGCGTGATGACGTCTGGGCGATGGGCCCGCGCGAGGGCAAGCCCATCGGTGCCATTCGCCGCCTGCAGCACGCGGTAGCCGTCTTTCGCGAGCATCCGTGCGAGGAGATCGCGCGTCGCGGGATCGTCGTCAATCACGAGGACCGTTCCGGCCATCGCCGTGCCCTCGCGCGCGACCACCGGCACCGGTTCCGCGACCGGCTCGGGCACAACGGCTGGGAGGAGCACGCTGAATACGGTGCCGACTCCAGATTCACTCGTGACGGTGATCTGCCCGCCCATCATCTCGCAGAACATCTTGCTGATGACGAGACCGAGCCCCGTGCCGCCGTATTTACTCGCGGTGGAGGCTTCGGCCTGCGCAAAGGCGTTGAACAGGCGTCCCAGTTGCTCAGGGGTCATTCCGATCCCCGTATCGCGTACCGCGAGTTCGATCCACTCGGCGCCCGCGTCGCTACGGCGCGACCCCGCGAGCGTGATCGTGCCGCGCTCCGTGAACTTGCTCGCGTTGGACAAGAGATTGAATAGCACCTGGCGCACGCGCGTCACATCAGCACGCATCATCCCGAGGTCCTCATCCAGCGCAAG
>JAYTDH010000403.1:0-7818 GCA_043736095.1 Gemmatimonas sp. | reverse complement strand
GCCGTGCTCCTCGGCGGGCGTCAGCGGCTGCGCGCGATCACGATGACTTCACTGACAACAATCTTCGGCGTGTTGCCGCTGATCTTTGGATGGGGCAGTGGTGGTGCGCTGTATCAGCCGCTCGCCGCGGCGATTATTGGTGGCGCGATCAGCGCGCAGCTCGTGACGTTCTTTCTCCTCCCGGTCGCGTACGCGCAGCTCGAGCACTGGCAAGCGCGCCGCGCTGAGCGTGGCGCGATGATCGACGCCGCAGAGCCGTCCGCATGATTCGCTGGGCGGTGAGCCGGCCGGCGGTGGTCTGGGCCGTCTCGGCGGCGGTCGTTCTCGGTGGCGCTGTGTCGTTTGCGCGATTGAGTCTGGCGACGCGCACGACGGTCGAGTTGCCGCGACTGCAGGTGACGGCGACGTGGCAGGGGGCGTCTGCGGAGTTGGTTGAGATGTACCTCTCATCGCCGATCGAAGCGGCGGCGCAGGGCGTACGCGGCGTGCGCAAGACGAGTAGTGAGTCGCGCGACGGGAACTCGCGGCTCACGATCGAGCTCGATCCGGCAGCGAACGTGCAGATGACGCGCCTGGCGATTCTTGAGCGACTTGAGCTGCTGCGCACGGAGATCCCGCTTGGGGCTACGCCGCCACAGGTTGGAAATCTCGTGCCCGAGGAACTCGAGGAGCCGCCGCTGCTCCGCGTCTTGCTCAATGGGCCCTACACTCCAGGCGCACTGCAGCGGATTGCGGATGACATCTTCACGCCGCGATTGAGCGCCGTAGGTGGCGTGTCCGCGGTAAGCGTGAATGGCGGCACGGAGTTCGGCGCGAGTGTCTCGTACGATCCACAGCTCCTGCGCCAGGTCGGTGTCGAGCCACAGGCGTTGGCCAATGCCATTCGTGAAGCGCGCGTCGTGCAAGCGCTCGGCACTGAGCGACTCGGTGCGAGCAAGCGCGAGGTCGTGTTGCGTGATCAGCCCAACGCGCTCGAGGAACTGGCGGAACTTCCGATTCGCGGGCGAGGCAACACAGTCTTCCGGCTCGGCGAGCTCGCGCAGGTGCGCCCCGAAGAGGATACGCGAGGCCAGTTTTTCCGCGTCAATGGCAACACTGCGCTCTCGCTGGCCATCACGCGCGAGTCAGGCTCGGACGCCATCAAGACGGCGGAAGGCGTGCGGACCGCGCTGCATGCGCTGGCACCGGAGCTCCCTGCGGGCCTGCGCTGGCAGATCACCTCCGACGAATCGGTGGAGCTCGACGAACAGCTCACGGATCTTCTGACGCGCAGCGCGATTGCATTCCTTGCCGTCGCTGTGGTGATGCTGATCGCGTTGCGGAATCTCCGCGCGGTCGCGCTCGTGATGGGGAGCGCGGCCATCGCGATTGCGGGGACGGCGCTCGGACTCTTCTTGCTGAAGATTCCGGCCAACATGCTCACGCTCGCTGGACTCGGGATGGGGATCGGCGTGCTGGTGCAGAATGGTCTCGTCGTGGTGGAACGACTGCGAGGGTCGCCGGATACCGAGGCAGGACGAGCCGAGGTCGCGACGCGAATGGTGCCGGCGGTACTCGGGTCGACGCTCACGACGGCGGTTGTGCTCTTCCCGTTCCTGTATCTACAGGGGAATGCACGCGCCGCGTTCTTTCCCTTTGCGGCGGCGTTCGCACTTGCTTTGGGCTGTTCAATTCTCTCGGCGCTCGTGATGATTCCCGCACTGGCGAAGGGGCATGGCCTGAAGGAGTCGCACTGGCCGCGTGCGCAGCGCAGTTACGGCTGGATGGTGAAGAAGACGCTGCGCTGGCGGTGGGTCACCGTAGTGTTGACGGTCGCCGCGATGACTGGTCTTGGATGGGTGTTTGTGAAGAAGGTCCCGCGATTCTCGTTCGGCGGATTCGGAACGCAGCGCAACTCCGTGCAAGTGAGCATCAGCTTTCCTCGTGGGTCGGATCCCGCGGGGCTTGATGCCGCAATGCGGGAGATGGAGCGAGTGGTGGTGGGGTGGAAGGGCGTGAAGGAGGTCATCGCACAGAGTCGTGGCCCCTTTGGCGCCGGCATGTTCGTGACGTTCACGCCGGCCGCGGAGAACGGTGCCGCGCCGCTGCAGGTGCAGGAGGCGCTCACCGCGCGCGCCGTGTATGTGGGCGGCGCCAGTATCTTCGTCGCCGGCCAGGGGCCAGCCTTCAGCTCAGGTGGTGGGGGCGGTACGAGCAGCAACTTCCGAATCCGCGTGCTCGGTTACTCCTATGCGGCGGTCGCCGAGCTCGCCGAGGACCTGCGTGCACGGTTGGAGCGCATCACACGCGTGCGGAACGCGATTGTGACGAGTGCGAGCTTCTTTGGTGGCGACAAAGCGTATGCGGTCACGCTTGACCCCGATCGCGATGCGCTCGCGCGGTACGGCGTGACTGCGCAGACGTTTACGCAGGCTGTGGCGCGCGAAGTGCGCGGCCCCGTGGGTGGGCAGCGTTTGGAGATCGGCGGTGAGGAGATTCCGATCAGCGTGAAGGCGAAGGGGGCACGAGAACGCTCGTTGGATGAGCTGCGCAATGCGCTTGTGCCAACAGCGCGAGGAACACCGGCGCGCATTGCCGACCTCTCGCGCGTCGATGAGCGCGAGCAACTCTCGGCGGTGACGCGCGAAGATCAGCAGTATGTGCGGGTGGTGGCCTACGAGTTCCGCGGCCCAAACAAGCTGGCGCAGCGCACCCACAAGGCGTTCATGGAAAGTGTGAGCGTGCCGCCTGGCTTCACGGTAGAGGACGCCAACGTGTTCGATCAGAATCAGGACACGAGTCAGAAGGGACTCTGGCTAGTCTTTGGGCTCGGTGTCGTGCTCGTCATCCTCTCGGTGGCGATGGTGTTCGATTCGGTGTGGGGCGCAGCGATGGTGTTCGCGTCACTGCCGATCGCGCTCGCGGGCGTGGTCGCCGCGTTCTGGGGGGCGGATGCGGCCTTCACGCGCGAGGCGGCCGTCGGCGTGATTCTCGTCGTCGGGCTCGCGGTGAATCAGAGCATCCTTTTGGTGGACGCCGCGCTTGAGCGGCGGCGTACGTCATCGACGGGCCGATTGCGCGCCGGGCGCGTGTACCGTGCGGCGCTGGATCGCTCGGGAATGATCGTGATGGTGACGCTCACCACGCTCGCGTCGCTGGTGCCTCTCGCCGTGGGAACGAGTGCGTCGACGTTGTTCGGCGCGATCGCCCTCGCGACGGCTGGCGGGACGGTGGCGGGCACGATTGGCGCGATGCTGGTCCTGCCGGCACTGCTCGCCGGGTGGCGCCGGCCGAAGCCGACCCCCGCGCTGTAGATTCGAGCGTGCGGCGATGGGGGCCGCGTTCCTCAGCGCCCTTCTGTGCCGCCACGGCTTGGTCTTCGCGAGAATCTCGCGCAGTTCTCACTCCTAATCGTCGTCAACGCATTCGTTGGCGCGATGATTGGGATGGAGCGAAGCATCCTTCCGCTGATTGCCGAGCAGGAGTTTCATCTCGCGGCGCGCACCGCGGTGCTTTCGTTCATCGTCGTGTTCGGCATCACGAAGGCGCTCACCAACTATCTCGCCGGACGACTCTCCGATCGTTTTGGGCGAAAGCACGTGCTGGTCGGCGGATGGATCGTCGCGATTCCGGTGCCATTCCTGCTGATGTGGGCGCCGACTTGGAATTGGATGCTCGGAGCGAACGCGCTGCTCGGAATAAGTCAGGGGCTCACCTGGTCCACGACGGTGATCATGAAGATTGATCTCGCGGGGCCGCAGCGGCGCGGGTTGGCGATGGGGCTCAACGAATTCGCCGGCTATGTAGCGGTGGCACTCAGCGCGCTGGCCACCGGATTCATCGCGGCGCGATATGGACTCCGCCCGCAACCGTTCTACCTGGGAGTGGCATACGTTGCGGTCGGACTCGTGCTTTCGGCGTGCTTTGTGCGCGAGACACAGCAGCATGTCGCACTGGAGTCGGCGGAGCATCCGGCAGAGTCCACGTCCAACACCGCTGCCGACGCGCTGAGTCAACGCGAGATCTTCTGGCGCACGTCCGTGACGGATCGGGAGCTCTCGAGCGTGAGTCAGGCGGGACTCGTGAACAACCTGAACGATGGCATGGTGTGGGGATTGTTTCCGCTCTTCTTCGCCGCCGCGAATATGGAGATCGCGCAGATCGGCACACTCGCGGCCATTTATCCTGCGACCTGGGGGATTGGCCAGCTCTTCACGGGTGCGTGGTCCGACACGATCGGCCGCAAATGGCTGATTGTCTGGGGGATGTGGGTGCAGGCGGTGGGAATCGGCACGAGTGCGGTGTCGGGGACCTTTGGCGGCTTCGCGCTCGGCGCAACGCTACTCGGCATCGGTACCGCGATGGTGTATCCGACACTGCTCGCGGCGATCGGCGATGTGGCGCATCCGTCGTGGCGTGCATCGGCGGTCGGGGTGTATCGGCTCTGGCGCGATCTCGGCTATGCGATTGGTGCACTTCTCGCGGGCCTCACGGCCGATGCCTTCGGTGTGCCGACGGCGATCTGGCTTGTCGCGGCCATCACCTTTGCGTCGGGAATCGTAGTGGCGGTACGGATGCGCCGCGCATAGCGTACGCCGAACATCTCCTCCGCCACTCGGAGTCTGTGCGAAGTTCTTGCCAGCCTGATTACCCCCTTTGCCGAGAGTTCGTCATGCGCATTCGCGCGTCACTCGCCGCCGCCGCACTGCTCTTTTCCCCGCTCGCGCTCCTGGCGCAGGAGCACGGCGGCAACGACCACGCCAAGATGGAGCACCCAGTCACGATCGTCGTGATTGTGCGCCACGCCGAGAAGGCCGCACAGCCGGCTGCTGATCCCCCGCTCACCGCGACTGGCCAAGCGCGGGCCCAGTCGCTCGCGGATCTCCTGGCGAATGCGAACGTCGGGGCGGTGCTCCACACCCCCACAACGCGCACGCGCGAGACGGCGCGCCCCACGGCGGAGCGCTACCGCATCACGTCGGAGATCCTGCCGCTGGGCGGTCCGACCGAGGTGCACGCGCAATTGGTAGCCGATGCCGTGAAGAAGCATCCGGGGCAGACGGTGCTCGTGGTGGGGCACTCAAATACGATTATGGCCTACGTCGCCGCGCTCGGTGGCCCTTCGCGGGCGGTTCTCTGCGACCATCAGTACGACGGCATCTACACGCTCGTGATCGCGCACGGGGAGACGCGAATGGTGGAGGGCCGCTACGGTCCCGCGAACCCCCCGGCGGCGCCGAATTGCCCGGCGATGCAGCCCCCCAGAGGGCGTCCCTAGGCTCGCCAAAGGCCGGGTTGGTGTCGTCGTTGCGGACGAGGGGAACGACGGGCAGATTTCGCTCGGTCTAGACCCCTCGGAACCCACCCGGAAATGGCCGTCGCGCTACCCTGTCCGTTGAGCCCTACGCCATGACTGCCGTGGCCATGGAGACGCTCGTTACCCTCGAGGACATCCGCGCGGCCGCGGCGGTGCTCAAGGGAGTCGCGGTGCGCACTCCGCTACTTCCGGCCGAGGCACTCAGTGAGATGCTCGGCGCGTCGATCTACGTGAAACCGGAAATGCTGCAGCGCGGCGGGGCGTTCAAGTTTCGGGGGGCATACACCTTTCTCTCCAGCCTCTCGCCCGCAGATCGCGCGCGCGGTGTGATCACCGCCAGCTCGGGGAATCATGGTCAGGCAGTTGCGCTCGCGGCCAAGCTCTACGGCGTGAAGGCGACCGTCGTGATGCCGACCAATGTGCCGCGCGCCAAGAAGGACGGCGCCCTGAGGCTCGGTGCTCGCTGTCTGTATCACGGCATCACTACGGCCGAGCGCATGGAGAGGGCGAAGGAGATTCAAGCGGCCGAGGGGCTCGTCTGGGTGCCGCCGTTCGACGATCACCTGATTATCGCTGGCCAAGGGACCTGCGGACTGGAGGTCGCCGAGGATCTTCCCGAGGTCGGGACCGTGATTGTTCCAATCGGCGGCGGGGGCCTGAGCTCCGGCGTGGCGCGCGCGATCAAGTTGCTCTGCCCGCACGCACGCGTGGTGGGCGTAGAACCTGAGGGCTCGCCGAAGTATTCTCAAGCGAGAGCTGCTGGTGAGCCGGTGACGATCCCCGCAAATCCCGATGGGCTCGCGGATGGGTTGTTGGCGGTGCGGATTGGCACGCGGAACTTCTATCATTTGCAGTCCGACATTGATGAGGTCGTGACGGTGCGTGATGGGCTCTTGCCGTGCGCGATGCAGTTCTTGCTCGACCGCATGAAGCTGGTGACTGAGCCGAGCGGTGCAATCACCGTCGCAGCGCTGTTGGAGAAGCTCGTGACACCGCGGGGGCCCACCGTGGCCATCCTGAGCGGCGGAAACATTGAATACGACGGCATCCGCGCATTGCTCGGCGCGGGGACCATGGAGGCTCGGACCTGATGGCGATGCGTTGCCCGACCTGCGGCACTCAGTACGGCCCCGATTCGCGGTTTTGCACCAAGGACGGTGCACGCCTCACAGAGAGCGATGCGGCGCATCGCACGACTGCGGTGCGGCACCCCGATACCGCGACGCCCGTGCCGGCGGCGCGCGGCGCGGCGACGAGCCACGCCAACATGACCGGGCAGGTCCTCGACCGCCGCTACCTGATCGTGAAGAAGGTCGGAGAGGGCGGCATGTCGTACGTGTATCTCGCGCGCGATGTCTCAACCGAACAGCGGTATGCGATCAAGATTCTCTCGCCCGCGCTCTCAAAGGAAGAGAACGCGATGGCGCGCCTGCGTCGCGAGGCCGCGCTCGGTATCCGACTCGCGCATCCCAACGTCTGTCACATCGTACGGATGGGCGAGACAGAAGATGGACTCGTCTACGTCGTGATGCCCTATGTAGAGGGCGAGATTCTCTCGGACCGCAACTATCGGGTCGGACAGACGACGCTCGCGGACACGGCGAAGTTCATCGTCGAGATTGGGAACGGCCTCCAGGTCGCGCACGCGCTGGGAATTGTGCATCGCGACCTGAAGCCGGAAAACATCATGATTTGCAAGACGCCAGAGGGCGTCGAGTTCGCCGTCGTGATGGATTTCGGTCTGGCCAAGGAGCGGAAGGCGGCGGGCGAGCTACAGAAGCTCACGGCCACTGGAATCATCCTCGGCACGCCGGAGTTCATGAGCCCGGAGCAGTTGCGCGGCAAACCGCTCGATGCGCGCACGGACATCTACTCGCTCGCGCTGATGACGTACGAGATGCTCACCGGGAAGCTGCCGTTTGAGGGGAGCAATCAGCAGGCGATGATGATCGCACGGTTGCGCAACGACCCGATTCCGGCGCGGAATCGCCGGCCAGACATCCCAGAGGCGGTGGATGTGGTGCTGCTGAAGGGGATGGCTCGCGAGGCGAACGATCGGTACACGTCGGCGCCCGAATTCGCTGCCGCGTTACGCGCGGCAATCGGCTGATCACAAAGCCATTTGCGAAGTCCATTGGTCAGCCCGTTGCGCAGCCCGTTGCGCAGCCCGTTGCGCAGCAACGCGTGCATTCCCGTGCGCGGCGCGTCGCGCTCTGCTGGATACTCGCCTTGAGTGGATTGGCGGGACTCCGGCCGCAGCTTCACGCGCAGCTCACCAGCGGCCTCGTCGTGGCTGCGCCCTCGCGTGCGGACTCGCTCCTCGCCGTTGGTCGACTCGCGGCGGCCGAACAGGCGCTCTACGCCGCCGCCGATGCGCGCCCGCGGGCGCCGGAGCCGCGCGGCGCGCTCGGGCGATACCTCGCCTCACGAGGCCGCTTCCGGATTGCCGAGATCCTGCTGCAAGAGGCGCAGCGCTTTGGCGCGGATCCCAACACCGTGCGGCGCGCGATCTCGCTGATGGC
>JAYTDH010000402.1:0-1839 GCA_043736095.1 Gemmatimonas sp. | reverse complement strand
AACTCCGGCGCGCCGATCAGGTGCCGCGTCTCCGGTGCGGCCGGGCAGTGCAAACTCACAATGTCCGAGCGCTCCAGTAACTCCGCGAGCGTCGCTACGCGCTCGACGCGCAGGCGCCCGGCGTCGTCTGGCCGCGACGAACGGCTCCACGCCAGTACCCTCATGCCGAATCCCTCCTGCGCCCGCCGTGCCACGGCGCTCCCAATGCGCCCGAGCCCGACGATGCCGAGCGTGCGCCCCGTGAGTCGCGCCCCGAGCATTCCGGTGGGACTCCAGCCGGGCCAAGCGCCACGGCGCAGCATCCGCTCGCCTTCTCCGGTGCGCCGAAGAACCGCCAGCATCAACAGCATCGCCAAGTCTGCGGTGTCGTCCGTGAGCACGTCTGGCGTGTTCGTGATCGCAACCCCCGCCGCCCGCGCCGCCGCGAGATCGATGTTGTTCACGCCCACGCCAAAGTTTGCGACGAGTGTTGCTCGGCGATCCGCTTGAGCAAAACAGCGGGCGTCCACGCGATCCGTCACCGTCGTGAGGAGCGCATCAGCCTCACGGAACGCCCGATGCAACCCGTCCGCATCAAGCGGCGTGTCGCTCGGATCCTGAAGAATCTTGAAGCGCGCGCGCAACGCCTCCTCCACGACGTGCGGAAGGCGGCGCGTCACACAAACCACGGGGCGCTCACTCATGTAGCGGTCTCCGCGGTCTCCGCGGTCTCCCCGGGCATCACGGCAGATATCACGGCAGATATCACGGCAGACATCACGACCACCGTCACGCCGACTCGCGGTACCACCGCTGCGCCGCGGCGACGCCCGCACCGAACGGCACGTCGATGCCCGCATCGTGCAGCGCCAACTCAGTAAGTGCGATCGCGCCGAGCAACATACCCGCGTTGCAGTCGCCCAAATGCCCGATGCGGAACACCTTCCCGTTCAGACGACCGAGCCCCGAGCCGAGCGCCATATCCCAGCGCTGGTACGCATGATCAATCACCTGTCGCGCGTCTTTGCCCTCGGGGACGACGACTGCCGTCACGGTATTGGAGCGTCGCTCTGGATCGCGCGCGCAGTTGCGGAGTTCCCACGCCGCCACCGCGCGGCGCACGCCCTCACCGAGGCGCGCGTGGCGCGCGTGAATCTGCGTGAGCCCTTCCTCGGCCATCATGTCGAGCGCTTCACGGAGCCCGAAGAGGTGCGCGAGCGCCGGCGTGTACGGGAAATATCCTTGATCGTTGTGCAGTACCTGCGGGCGGAGGTCGAAGTAGTGCCGCGCAAAGCCCGCGCTACCGAGCAACTCCAACGCGCGCGGAGAGAGGGAAACCATCCCGAGTCCCGCCGGCATCATGAAGCCCTTCTGCGAGCCAGTAATGGCGACATCCACGCCCCACGCATCTTGCTGGAACTCGACCGAGCCGATCGAACTGACTCCATCCACAAAGAGCAACGCCGGATGCTTCGCCGCGTCCATCGCCTCCCGCAGGCCCGCGATGTCGTTCGTGACACCGGTGGCGGTTTCATTGTGCACAACGAGCACGGCTTTGTATGCGTGCGACGCGTCAGCGGCGAGCCGCTCGCCGATATCGGCCGGATCGAACGCTTCGCCCCACTCGAGATCAATGACGTCGACCTTGAGTCCGAGCTTCTCCGCGGTATCGATAAAGAGATGCGAAAACTGACCGAGACGCACCGCGAGCACCTTATCGCCGGGCGAGAGAGTGTTCGTGATGGCCGCTTCCCACATGCCCGTGCCAGTCGACGCGAAGAGAAAGGGACGCGCCTCTACCGCCCCGAAGACGGGCTTGATGTCGCGCAACAGCCCGTGCGTCAGCTCCGGGAAGGCGCT
>JAYTDH010000401.1:0-11491 GCA_043736095.1 Gemmatimonas sp. | reverse complement strand
AAGCGGCTGGCCGCGCTCATCGCGCTGGTGAAGGAAGGGCAGGTGAGTTCAACGGCCGCCAAGTCACTCTTCGGAACGATGCGCACCGACCACGCCAATCCTCAGGCAATCGCCGAGCGCGATGGGTTGTTGCAAGTGGGTGACGATGCCGCATTAATCGGCTGGATCGATGAAGTGATCGCCGAGCTACCCGACGAGGCCGCACGCTTCGCCGCCGGCGAGAAGAAGCTCCAAGGCGTGCTGGTCGGCGCAGTAATGAAGAAGTCTACGGGCCGGGCGGACCCCAAGAAGGTCAATCAGCTGTTGGCGTCGCGCACCGGCGCGTAGGGCTTCGGAGTGGACGTCGCGTCGCGCTTCGCGTAGAGCGGGGCAGGGAGTTGCGGTGTCCAGCGAAGCGCCGCTGTCGGTAGCGCGAAGCGATCCGCTGCGTCCTTCCGTGCGGCGCGTTCGCCGCCGCGCGCTAGGGCTGATTTGCGAATCTGCTTTGCCTCGTGCAGCGCCAACTCACCGCTCGGATCGAACTGCCGTGGCATTGCCGCCTCACCGCGCGCGAGGAGGTCCACCACGTAGTCGAACGCTTGATCGAGATGCCCGCTCACCGTGGCCTCCCGGAGCGGCCAGCGACTATTCTGCGCCATCAGCGCCATCACCCGCTGCCACGATCCCATGTCTGTCACGTGGACCATGCCGCGAAAAATCCGTCGGTTCGTCGGCGTGCTAAAGATCGTCGGTGAGAGAACGCGATCGAGGTGTTCGTCAGCGCGCGCGTGATCAAGGAGGATCAACTCGCGCGCACGGCGCGGCCATTGGTCCCCCGTCTCCGCCTCGAAGCGGCTCTCCCAGTACGTGTGCCCAGCGCCACTTGTCGTGCTGGAGATCGCGAGTTGGTGCGGGACGTAGTGGTTGTGCGCCACGACGTCCGCGGCAAGATGCGCGAGATACCCGTAGCCGAACGCGCGGAGCGCATCGTCTCGCGCCCTGTTAAGAATCTCGTCTCCGACAGTCCAGTTGTGGCAGTGCTGTCCGACTTTCGCGTAGCGCTTGGCGAAACTCGTATCTGCCGCAATCGAACCGTACAGAAAATCGTACGGAAACGCTTTGATTGTCTGGGCGATCGCCGCGGGCAAGAGGAGATCGGCCGAGCGGAGCAGTGCCTCGCCGAGAAGCACGTGCGTCCCAGGCGTCCAGGCAAGCGCCTCCGTCGGACAGAGGATCAGGAGCGCGACCGCGGTGACCGCGGCCAGCGCGAGGGGGCGCATCAGCGCCTCAGTCTCGGCGACGTAACCGCGGACGATCGCCGTCGGCGACGCGCGGCTTCTTGGTCTGGGGCTTCTTCTTCCCCGCGCCGAACCAGCGGACTCCCGCCTTGAGTCCGCCCATCGCCGTCCCGGCAACACTCGCCACACGCTCCGCCGAGCGGTGAATCCGACCCAGCATCTCGCTCAGGTCGTCGACGCGTTCCGTGAGCGTCTCGACCGTCTCGCGGACGCGCGCATTGGCATCGGAGACGGTTTCGCGCGATTCCAACACCATCGCTTTCGCCGCGGCGGCCGCCTCGCGCACATCCGCGGAGGCGGCGTTCGCGTTCTGCGTGAGTGGACGGAGTTCCGTCAGGACTTCGTCGAGCTTCTGGCCGAGTGCCTTGGCGGCCGCACGCATGCCGAGGAGCAGCAGCAGGACGACGAACACCGCAACGAGCGTCAGAATTGACGTGAGCCCCGTGGCGACAAACACCACCTGCTCAAAGACGCTACGGGCCGGCGTGACCTGCCGCACGAGGACGGTGTCGACGGCGGCGACGGCTTGCAACGCCAGTAAAACGTGCACGGGGAGCATGGCGAACACTCTCCACGCGCGAGCGCGGCGTCAAGCTATATTCACGCCTATGTCTCAGCCCCAGTTCATCGTAGAGGGGGGGCGCCCCCTCACGGGCGCTATTCGCCCCACCGGAAATAAGAACGCGGCCCTCCCGATCGTCTGCGCGACGCTCCTCACGGATGAGCCCGTCACGCTCGAGAATGTGCCCCGCATCCGCGATATCGAGAGTTTGCTCGGTCTCGTGCGTGCCGCGGGTGCGACCGCCGACTGGACCGGGCCGAACACCCTCGTCATCCATGCGAAGACCGTGCGCGGCGACACGCTGCCGCCGGAGTTGTGTGCCAAGATCCGCGCGTCGATTCTCCTCGCCGGTCCACTCCTCGCCCGCTGCGGCAGCGTGACGCTCGCTCCGCCGGGCGGCGATGTGATTGGACGTCGTCGCCTCGACACGCACGTGCTCGCGCTCGAAGCCCTTGGCGCGACGCACGAGTTCGGTGAGCGCATCGTGTTCCGCGCCAAGCAACTCAAGGGCGCCGACATCTTCCTCGATGAGCCATCGGTCACCGGCACGGAAAACGCGGTGATGGCGGCGGTCGCGGCGACCGGCACGACGACCCTGCACAACGCCGCGAGCGAACCCCACGTGCAGGATCTGTGCGAGATGCTGAAGGCCCTCGGTGCGAAGATCGACGGGATTGGTTCCAACGTCCTCACGATTTACGGTGGTGGAAAGCTGCATGGCGGGAGCTTCACAATCGGCCCAGATCATATCGAAGTGGGCTCCTTCATCGGTCTCGCCGCCGTCACTCGCTCACGCCTGACCATCTCCGGCGCTGGCGTGCGGCATCTTCGCTCCGTGCGGCTCGGATTCGATCGCCTCGGCGTCCGTACCGAGGCCGAGGGCGATGATCTCATTGTGCCCGCCGATCAAGAACTCCGCATCCGCTCCGACTTGGGAGGTGCGGTGCCCAAGCTTGAAGACCAGCCTTGGCCCGCCTTTCCGGCCGACGTGATGTCCATCGCCATCGTCACTGCGACCCAGTGCGAAGGGATCATCCTCATGCACGAGAAGATGTTCGAGTCGCGGATGTTCTTCGTCGACAAACTCGTCGGCATGGGCGCGCGTATCGTGCTCTGCGATCCACATCGCGCGTTGATCAGCGGCCCCACGCCGCTGCGCGGTGCGACCGTGGAGAGTCCAGACATCCGCGCGGGCATGGCGATGCTTATCGCCGCGCTGTGCGCCAAGGGGACGAGCGTCATCAATAACATTGGGCAGATCGATCGCGGATACGAGCGGATCGACGAGCGACTCAATGCGCTCGGTGCCTCGATCCGCCGCGCCAACGCGTAACGGTCCGGTGATGTCGGTCGCTCTCCCCGCGCATCTCGACGTTCCGACGTTCGCGCGCTTCGGCGTGCGCGCGTTCATCACCACGCGCGCGGCGGGGGATTTCAATCTCAATCCCGAGGTCGAGGGCGCCCGTGAACGCTGGCACGGCGTCCAGCGGGCGCTCGCCGCCGTCGGTGCGCCACGACTCGCCTCGGCCAAGCAGGTGCATGGTACGCGCGTACTCGTGCATCACGCGCCGTGGGACGGTTGGCTCCGCATCGACGATGCCGATGGGCACCTCGTGCTCGGCCCGGGTGCTGCTGCGGTCACAATCGCCGACTGCGTCCCGGTCTTCATTGCACATCCCGCTGGCGCCGTGGCCGCCGTACACGCCGGATGGCGTGGCACGGCGGGCGGAATACTGCCCGAGGCGTTGCGACTCTTCGCGGCGAACGGATTCCCCGTCGATGAATGTGTCGTGCACCTCGGGCCGAGCATCTGCGGCCGGTGCTACGAAGTCGGCGTGGATGTCTACGAACAACTCACGGGATGGGAGACGCGGCGTCCGCGGAATGTGGATCTCCGTGCACTGCTTGCCGATCAGGCCAAGCGACTCGGCGTCTCGCAGTGGTCGGCGAGTGGGGAGTGCACCAAGTGCGACAATGACGCGTTGTTCTCGCATCGCGCTGGAGATGCCGGGCGCCAAATCGGGGTCATTTACTCGACCGCCGTCCTCGGCGCGCCCCTGATCTCGCCTTGACGGAGTAGCGCCGCGCAGGTATTCTGACTGAGTGGGAGACATTCCGGTGTGGTCGCGGAGTGTGGGGGCAGGTCTCCCCGCACTTTTTTTGTTCTCTATAGGAGTCCTGTCGCGGTGAAAGAAACTCTGCAACGCATTGTGGCAGAAGAACTTGCGCCGTTAGGGTTCGAACTGGTCGAGCTCAAGATGGCGGGCTCAAAAGGGCGTCCTGTGGTGGACATCCGGATCGATCGGCTGGACCTCGAGAAGGTGCAAGTCGGGGACTGCGAGCTCGCCTCGCGGGCCATCGAGGCGCGGTTGGACGCCGATTCGTCGTTGGTGACGGCGCGGTACGTACTCGAGGTTTCGTCGCCGGGAATGGAGCGGCCACTGCGTCACGCGGGCGATTGGCGGCGGTTTGTGGGGCGGCTCGCGAGTGTGAATTCGCTCGTGCTTCACGGACGGCAGGAGATGGTGATTGTCGCGGTCGAGGGGGACGAAGGCAACGAATCCCTCACGCTGCGCGAACCAAAGAAGGGCACTGAAGTCGTGGTCGCGCTGAAGGACGTCACCGACGCCCGGCTCGCGTTCCACTGGAAGCCATAGATCCTTATTTCACGACGGAGTTTGGGATGGCGGGTTCGGCCGAGATTCTGGTAGCGCTACGTGAGCTTGCTGACAGCAAGCAGATCCAGCGCGCGGAACTGCACGACTTGTTGAAGGACGGCATTCTGGCCGCCTTGGTGAAGAAGCACGGTCCAACCGTGCAAGCCGAGGTGGACATCAATGACGCCCAAGGCGAGATCCGTATCGTCATCCTCAAGAAGGTTATTGAGGAGCCGACCGATACCATCACGGAGATCTCGCTCGACGAGGCCCGCTATGAGGACGCCGACTATCAGATCGGCGATCTCATGGAGATCCCGGTCGAATTCGCCGAGTTCGGCCGATCCGCGGTGCAGGCGGCCAAGCAGCGCATCGTGCAGCGCGTCCGCGAGGGTGAGCGCACCAAGATTCGCGACGAGTTCTCCGGGCGCGTGGGCGACCTGCTCTCGGGCGAGATTCAGCAGATCGAGCGCGGGAAGATCGTCGTGATGCTCAACAAGTTCCGCGAGGCTGAGGCCATCATCCCGTATCGCGAGCAGAATCATCGCGAGACGTACTCACAGGGTGAGCCGGTTCGCGCAGTGCTCAAGCGCATCGAGGAGACGCCGAAGGGTCCGCGCCTCATCCTTTCGCGTGCCGATGCACTCTTCGTTCAGGCGCTGTTCCGTCTTGAGGTTCCCGAGATTCAGTCTGGCATCGTCGAAGTGCGTGCCGCGTCGCGTGAAGTCGGGAGCCGGACCAAGATCGCCGTTGTGTCGAAGGACGACGCGATTGATCCCGTGGGCGCTTGCGTCGGACTCAAGGGCTCGCGCGTGCAGGCCGTCGTGCAGGAACTCGGTGGTGAGCGCATTGACATCGTGCCGTGGTCGAACGATCCCGAGCGATTCGCCAAGCTCGCGCTCGCGCCGGCGAAGGTCGCGCGCGTCTTCAGCGACCCGACCGCGAAAACGATCCAGGCCGTCGTGGACGAGGACCAGCTCTCGCTGGCAATCGGGCGCAATGGTCAGAACGTGCGCCTCGCTTCGGAACTCACAGGCTGGAAGATTGATCTCTATTCGAGTCGCGAGTGGCTCGAGCGTGGTGGCGACATCCCGCTCTTCGCACCGCTCCCTGAGGACGATGTCGCCGCAGACGTTCCGCTCAGTGATATCGAGGGGCTCGCGACCGCCACGGTCGCCGTGCTTGAGTCCGGTGGTTATCGCACGCTGAACGACATCATCGACCTCGAGCGCGAAGATCTGCTCAAGCTCCCCGGGATTGCACCCGAAGAGGCCGATCGCATCATGGCTATCCTCAATGAACTGACGACCGAGGATGAAGCCTCGGCTGCAGAGTAGAGCAGTACCGCCGTGGATGAGACCCAGGCAAAGCGAGTGCTCGGTCTGATTGGTCTCGGAGTCCGCGGACGCTTGGCGATTGTTGGCGTGGATCGCGTGCGGGAGGCGGTGAAGGGCGGAAAGGTGTTCGTCGCAATCGTTGCGGCTGATGCCTCTCCAAACAGCCGCCAGAAAGTGGATGGCTTGCTCGCTGGTCGGTCCGTCCCCACGCTGTATGTGGAGACCTCAGACATGCTGGGGCAGGCAGTGGGGCGGGATGCGACGACGGTAATCGGCGTGGTGGACCGCAATCTGGCAGATGGGATCCTGGCAATCGCCACACCGGTGATTGCGGATCAGCAGAGCTAATGGAGGCAGGGTTGTCAAAGCTTCGGGTGTTGGAACTGGCTGGCGAATTCGGCATCTCTCCGGACGAGACGATGGCGTTGCTGCGCGCACTGGAAATCACGGTGCGCAATCCAGCGTCGCCGCTCACTGACGAACAGATCGCGCGCGCGCGCGTTCGTTGGGAGCGTGATAAGCGCACGCACAAGTCCGCCGCTGAGGCTCCCGCGGCCAAGAAGAAGCCAGCCGCCAAGACGGCCGACAGCGACGCCGACAAACCCGCCGCGAAGAAGAAGGCCGTCGCGAAGAAGGTCGTCGAGCCTGAGCCCGAGCCAGCGCACGAGGAGGCCAAGGGAACGCGCCGTCGTCGTGCCGCCGACGTGCAGAAGGCTGAGGAAGACGCCGCTGCTGCTGCCGAGGTTGTCGCCGCCGCTGTAGCCGCTGCTGAGGTCGAGCGCGCCGCGAAGGCGGCGCTCGCGGCCGAGGAGCACGCCCGCCTCGCCAAGATTGCCGAGGAACAGATCGCCGCCCGCGCTCGGGCCGATGAGGCAGAGCGCCTGCGCGCGGCCGAAGCCTCGGCCGCTGCCGCATCCGCCGCGCCGAGCGCCGATGAGGGAGCTGCTCCCGCCGCTGCCCCGCGCCCTGCGGCGCCGCGCCCTGTAGCCGTTCGGCCCGCCGCGCCGCGTCCCGCGTCGCCGGATGCGCCCCGTCCGCGGCCCATCGCGCCGATGGCGCCGCGTCCCCGTCCGGTAAATGCCGGTGGAATGCCGCCGCGCCCGATCGCCTCGGCCACACCAGGCGGTGGACTCGGTGGTGGGCGTCGTGAAGATCGTGGAAGTGGTCGCCCCGGTGCGCCGCCGAGCGGCGGTGGCAGCAACTTCGGTCCGAATGCGACGCCCTCGTCCGGCCCGCGTCGCGGCAAGAAGGGGAAGCGTGTCGACCAAGAGGCCGTGACCGCGAACATCAGCCGCACGATGCGGCAGATGGGCAGCGGACCTGCCAAGCGTCGTGGTGGTCGCGTTGATGAGTCCGCACGCGAAGAGCTCGCGGCAATCCGCGCCGAGATGGCGGAGCGCGAGAAGACCACGGTGCGCGTCAACGAGTTCATCACGGTCAGCGAGTTGGCCGAGATTCTCAAGACGCCGGCCACGCAGATTGTCTCGTTCGCCTTCAAGCACCTCGGGTTGATGGTCACCATCAACCAGCGCATGGACTTCGATCAGATCGAACTCATCGCCAGCGAGTTCGGCTTCACGGCAATGCGCGAAGAGGATTACGCCGCGGCGCCGGAGATCGAAGAGAAGGATGCGGCCGAGGACCTTAAGTTCCGTCCGCCGGTCGTCACGATCATGGGTCACGTCGACCACGGCAAGACATCGTTGCTGGACTACATCCGAAAGGCGACCGTCGTCGCGGGTGAGGCCGGCGGCATCACGCAGCATATCGGGGCGTATCACGTCACGCTCCCCGATCAGAGACAGATCACCTTCCTCGACACGCCGGGTCACGAGGCCTTTACCGCGATGCGTGCGCGCGGTGCCCAGGTCACGGACATCGTCGTCCTCGTCGTTGCTGCGGATGACGCGGTGATGCCGCAGACGATTGAAGCAATTTCGCACGCCAAGAACGCCGGCGTGCCGATGATCGTCGCCATCAACAAGATCGATCTCCCCACGGCGAACGCGATGAAGGTCCGTCAGGATCTCCTGCAGCACGGCGTCGTGCTCGAAGACTTTGGCGGCACCACGCTGTCGTCCGAGATTTCTGCAAAGAAGGGCACCGGCGTCTCGGCGTTGCTCGATCTGATTCTTCTACAGGCGGAAATCCTCGACCTCAAGGCGAATCCCGACCGTCGCGCGACGGGCTCCGTTGTCGAAGCACAGCTCGACGCCGGCAAGGGTGCCGTGGCGACGATTCTCGTACAGAATGGCACGCTCAAGGTCGGTGACGACTTTATCTGCGGGCTGCGCAGCGGACGCGTGCGTGCGCTCCTCGACGAACGCGGGAAGCCGGTGAAGGAAGCAGGGCCGGCGATTCCTGTGCAGGTGCTCGGGCTCACTGGTGTGCCGATGGCCGGCGATCAGTTCATCTGCGTGGCCGACGCGCAGGAAGCGCGTGAGATCGCGCAGCGTCGCGAACGACTCGACCGTGAGGCTCGGAGCCGTCGCACTGCGAAGGGGGCCGTGTCACTCGAGGACTTCATGGCCAACGCCGCCTCGGGCGAGAAGCGTCAGCTGAAGCTTCTCATCAAGGCGGATCAAGGCGGTCCGGCGGAAGCACTCGCCGACGCGCTCCAGCAGCTCAGCAACGAGGAAGTGCAGGTCGAGGTGGTCGCGCGCGCTGTCGGCGCCGTCACCGAGTCCGACATTCTTCTCGCCAAGGCGTCCGGTGCCATCATCATCGGTTTCCATGTGCGGCCAGATACCAAGGCACGCGCTGCGGCCGACCGCGAAGGTGTCGAGATCAAGCTCTATCGCATCATCTACGAGGCCGTATCGGATGTGCGTGCGGCGCTCGAGGGCCTGCTGCGTCCCGAGGTGAAGGAAGTCATCTACGGCGAGGCGGAGGTCCGCGAGACCTTCAAGGTCCCGAAGATCGGCGTCATTGCCGGCTGCTCGGTCCGCTCGGGAACGATGGATCGCAAGGGACGCGTCCGCGTCGTGCGCGATGGCGTCGAGGTCTACGATGGTGTCCTCGGTTCGCTCCGTCGCTTCAAGGACGATGTGAAGGAAGTGAAGGAAGGGTACGAGTGCGGCATTGGCGTCGAGAACTTCAACGACCTCAAGGTCGGCGATCTCATCGAGGCCTACCGCTCCGAGAACGTCGCCCGCACGCTCCAGCCGGCGCAGGCCTGACCGGCCTGCGCCTGAGGAGGCCGTATGCCACCACGTGATCCACGCCGCGCCGACCGTGTCGGCGAGGCGATTCGCGAAGAAGTAGCCGCCTTCCTGATGCGCGATGCCAAGGATCCGCGGCTCACTGGCTTCGTGACGGTCACGGCCGTCGAGATGAACCGCGATCTCCGCCACGCGACGATCTATGTCAGCGTGATGGGAACCGACACCGAGATCGCCGCCACTCTCGACGGTCTCAAGAGCACCTCGCATCACCTGCGGAGCCGCGTCGGACGCGCACTGCGCCTGCAGTTCGCGCCCGAACTCGTCTTCAAGCGCGATGAATCCGTGGCGCGCGCGGCCCGCATCGAGACGCTGCTAGCGGGCATTAAGCGCGCCGAGGACGCCGGACCCGATTCGGCCGCTGATCCGGGTGTCGCTGATCCGGGTGTCGCTGATGCCGACGCTAGCGACAACTGACGGCTTGTTGCTCGTCGACAAGCCGGTCGGCGTTTCGTCGCACGACATCGTCGGCGCCGCGCGCCGCTGCTTCGGTGAGAAGCGCATCGGCCATGCCGGAACGCTCGATCCCTTTGCCACGGGACTCCTCGTCCTCTGCGCTGGTCGCGCCACTCGACTGCTCTCGCATCTCCCGAATGAACCGAAAGTCTACGACGCAGTGATTCGCTTTGGCGCCGAGACCGATACCGAAGATCTCTTGGGCGCCGTGGTGCGCGAGGCTCCGCGCCCGACGCGTGAAGCGCTCCTGGCCGCACTGCCGCGCTTCGTCGGACAAATCGAGCAGGTGCCGCCGGCGTACTCGGCCAAGCGTATCGATGGTCAGCGCGCCTACGCGCTCGCTCGGGCTGGTGAAGAGGTCATCCTCAAGCCCGTTATCATCCGTGTCGATCGCTGGGAAGTGCTCGCCCTTCGACTGGACGATCAGGGGCACGTGCTCGAGGCGGACGTGCGCATTACCTGCGGCGGCGGCACATACATCCGCTCACTCGCGCGCGATCTCGCGCGGGCGGTCGGTAGCGCCGCGCACCTCATTGCGCTCCGACGTACGCGCAGTGGCGCCTTCTCCGTGAAGGACGCCGTCACGCTCGAGGATTTGCGCGAGAAGCGCGCGGTCCTGCGTCCCGCGTTGGATGCCGTGCCGCACGTGCCGCTACAGGCGCTCACAGACGAGGAGTTGCTCAAGATCGTGCGTGGCATCGAGATCCCAGCGCAGGTGGAAGGCAACTGGGTCGCGCTCGTGCGGGAGGATCGTCCCGTGCTCGTCGCGCTTGCCGAACGGCGGGCGGATCGGTGGCAACCGCGCGTCGTGATGCGTGAGGTGAAAGATGCGACCTGATCCCGCCTTCGGACTTCCGCCAGACGTACGCGGCACGGTCTGCACCGTGGGCACCTTCGATGGCGTGCACCGGGGGCATCAGCTGGTCCTCGAGCGGCTCGCCGCGAGCGCCAAAGCGCACGGATTGCCGGCGGTGCTCGTCACCTTCGATCCGCATCCGCTCGAGGTCGTGAATCCCTCAGCAGCGCCGCCGCTCCTCACTCTCGGCGACGAGCGGAGTGAGGTGTTGGCTGAGAGTCCGATTGACTACGTGGTCGTTCTCCCGTTCACGCCGACGCTCGCGCGCTACGAGGCCGAAGACTTCGTCGATCTCGTGTTGCGTGATCGGTTGGGCGTGCGCGAGTTGTTGGTTGGGCACGATCACGGCTTCGGCCGCGGCCGGACGGGTGACGCCGATGTCCTCCGCTCGCTCGGCAGGACGCGCGGTTTCGATGTGGCCGTGATTGAGGCGGTGCAGGGCGGGGACGCGCGCGCCATCTCCTCCACGACCATTCGGCGCGCGATTGCTGGTGGGGATCTCGCCCGCGCGGCCGACGGACTCGGACGGCTCTACTCCGTTGGCGGCATCGTTCGGTCGGGAGAACAGCGGGGGCGCACGATGGGATTTCCGACCCTCAATCTCGGCCCGCCGCCGGCCCGCAAGCTGTTGCCCCCTGAGGGCGTGTACGCGGTGCGGGTTCAGACGCCTGTCGGGAGCTTCGGCGGCATGCTGAACCTCGGCCCTCGGCCAACATTTGGGGACGCGACCTCGGCGCTCGAAGTGCATTGTTTCGAGATGAAGGGCGACCTCTACGGTGCGCGGGTCCGCGTCGACTTCGTTGCGCGCCTACGCGAGACGCGGAAGTTCGAGTCTCCCGCGGCGCTGCGAGGGCAGTTGTCTCGCGACGAAGCGGGCGCGCGCGCCGCGTTGGCGGCGCTGGCCGCGCTGGCGCGATAGGGGTCCGCCAGAGCGAGCCAAGCTGTTGCATTCGATTGACTTGGACCCTCCCGAAGGCTATTCTCTTAGGCTGTTTCCGACTGCTTCACTTCTTCCTGCTCCGGCATGCAAAACCTAAAGGCACGCCTGCTGCTCATCGCGGCCATGCTCCTTGCTTCGGTCTGGGCGCTGTTCCCCCGGACCGTCACTGAGCGCATCACGCGCGA
>JAYTDH010000400.1:0-4013 GCA_043736095.1 Gemmatimonas sp. | reverse complement strand
CGATGCCGCCAGCGCAGCGTACCGGTCGAGCGCTCGAGGGCAACGTAGTTGTTGCCTCCCGCGTCGGACACGATCACAAGATCGCCCGCGAGGGTCGGCTCGCCGATACAGAAGTTGAAGCTCGTCTCGTAGGCCATCACGTGACGCCAGCGGATCTCCCCGGTTGCTCGGTCGAGCGCCACGACGTGGCCTCTCGTGCGCCACCCATTCCATTCGAGCGGCTCGCCGACACAGGCGTAGAGCGTGGTGGCGTCACCGGCAATTGAGCGGACGCGCCCTGAGTACGCCCACCCATCGCTGACGCCCTTCCGCCACAGAATCTCACCGGTGGCACCGTCGAGGGCAAAGATGGTCGAGTCCGTCCCGATGTAGTACTGCCCCTCCCCCGCGTACCCAATGTTTCCGCTCGCCCACGAGCTCAGTTTTCTCGTCCAGAGCAAGGTACCGGTGGCGGCGTCCCATCCTCGAGCCGAGTCGGAGGCGGTGTAGACGCGCGCGCCATCGAGGGCGACCTCACCGAGCTCCGACGCACTCTCTCGACGGACAGTCCAGACACTCGCGCCGGTGGCCATATCGATGGCGATGATCCCGCCATTTCCGTCGCTCGCGAAGACGCGTGTCCCGTCGGTGGAGAGACGTTGGAAGCCGAAGGAGGCCTCGTGGAACGTGCGGTAGGCGAGCGTCACTCCGCCATTCGGTGAGTTCGGCGAGACACCCAGCGGACTCGGCGTGAAGGCATCGCAGGCGGTGAGCGCGGTGACGAGCACCACGCGCAGCAGGCCAGCGATGCGCGCGGCACGTCTCGGATGACGTGCGCGCCACATCGTGGTGATCATTGCGTGACTCGCTGTGTGATTTGTGCGAGCGCCTGGCGCATCGCGAGGATGCTACCGGGGCTCTTCGCCTCACCCGCGTGACTATCGGCCCACTCACCGAAGACAGTGACGTGAATCGGGGGATAGATCCCCGGCACGTTCGGATACACCTGCGACGCGAGGTGGATCAGGCCGTCAGTCTCGTCGCGGCCCCTCGTCGTGAGTTCGTCCCACGTGTTGTTGACATTCCGCATAACCGCTCCGACCCTCCCGCTGATTTCGAATGTGAGGAACAACAAGAGCGTCTGCCCCCACGAGGTGTTCAGACTTTCCCAAGTAGAACTGCCCGTGCACGCTGGCCAGAGCGTGTTGTAGCCAGCCCGATCGCAGGCCGTACCCGCCGAGTGCCGAGCCGACCAGAAGATTGCTGCCGCCGAGAGGTATTGCAGGATCATCGCCGACGCGTACAATCTCTCCATCTCCGTCACACGAGCGTCACCGCTGGGGCGCCCATCGCGCAGCAGGCGCTCCTGGGGGCTTCGGGAGTCCCCGACCATCCGGGCCAGCGCCCAGTTTCTTCCCGAGTTGACCTCGATGCTGACGCGAGGGAACAGCTCGTAGTTGCTGTTCAGCGACTGAAGAAAGGGCGAGCCCGGCGTCAGGTCCTGCAGCGCGGGTGCCGTGGGATCCTGACCAAAGAGGAGCAGCCCGCTCGCGTAGTCCTCGAGGATGTCGTCGGCCCACTCGCAGAGTTCGGCGCTGAAGCAGAGCGGGTCCAGCGCACCGAGCAGCATCTCCGCCGCCGCGACCGGCCCAGTCGCCGCCAAGTAGGATCCAAGGTGCGGGGTGCCGATGGTAATGACGCCCCCCACATAGTCCGGATACCGCTGACCGAGGCGACGTGCCACGAGCCCACCCTGGCTGTGGCCTACCAGCATATGCGAAACTGCCGTCTTCGTCGCGATTCGCCCGCGAAGTGCGGTGACCTGAGAGTCGATCCGTGCGGTGGACTGGAGGCTGAACGCCCGCGATCGCTTCGTCGGGACGTCGCGCACGAGGCGTTCGTCAAAGCTGCTAAACACGCTGGCGTTGCTGCAGAAGCCGTGCTGATACACAATGTTGTAGCCCTTCGATACTTCCGGCCGAATCCGATCGAACTCGGCGGTGCCCTGCTGGCAGATGAGACCGAGGAGCTCCGGATCACCCGACACGGCAGCCGGACGGGCAATCACGCTGCGAGCGCCAGAAGCGGCGGAAGCGGCGGTAGCGCCGATGGCGAGTGCCGGGGATGCGGGAGCGCGTTCAAGCGCCGCCTTCCGAGTAGCGCGCACCGAATCACGTCCCTGCTCTTTCCCGTCATTCCGATTCCACGCGCGATACGACATCCGCGTGACTTCGGTGATGACGCGATCACGGCCGCCGACGCGCGAGTGCTGCGTCCGACGAATCTCCTCGAGGCGCCAAGCCTCCGCCGTGCCCGCGGTATTCGCCGTGCCCGCTGTGGCGCGGCGCACACGGCGAAAGCGCTGCTCGATCACGTCGTTGGCCGCGGGAGTGTTCAGCCGCGACGCGTTCGGTCGAATGCGAACAATCCGCTCGTCGCTCTCACCCTGCGCGGCGGCATCGGCGCGAAGTGTGGCGGCCAGCGTCGTGCATTCTGGAGCGCCCGCGGGACACACTGGTGGAGTGCTCGTGAAGTATGCCCCACTCAGATCTCCGCTCGGCAGCCCTGCCACGCCCATCGCGGCATCGAAGGTTTCGGTGCGCGTCCGCGTCCCCGCGCGATCATACGTCTGCATCTCGTTGCCGACGACGCGGACTGATCCGATCTCTCCGGACAGCGATGTGGCGCCGAAGTACACGCTGAACCGGAAGCGGCCATCGGTACCGTAGCCCCCTTCGATGTAGGCACCCTCGGCGGCCATCGCGAGGGCCGCTCCACCCGCCGAGAGGAGCGCATCGCCGCCGCTCTGTTCTGTGCTCGTTTCGACCTGCGCACTGAAGTGCGTATCGCTGCGGTCGATTTCGGAGTCGCGCAGCGGGCCCTGCGACGAGAGGGGCGGAGCCGTTCGCAGAGACGCCGTGGGCGCCTCAAGTTGGTCCGAGCAGGCCACCAACGCGGTGAGGGTGAGAAGACCAACGGGCAGGAGTCGGGACGCGTAACGCATGGAAGCCTCCGGAGTGGGTGCGTGAGCAGGGTGACGGCGAACGCGCGATTCTAGGCCCATTCGCCGCGTTCACCGCTACCGTTTCACCGCACGCGAGTGCTTGCCATCGCCTCGGCGTGCGCCATCTTCTGAGCATTCCCGTGGTCCACTGTCCCGATTGGAGTTCCGTGATGTCTTTGCGTTTGCGTTCCCTGGCCGCGCTCGGCGCGGCCGTCATCGTGCCCGCGCTCGTGACGCTACTCGCGCCGATGCGCCTGCCCGCGCAGGATCAGGTGCTTCGCTCGGTCTACCACAATTTCCGATTGGTGAAGGTCGTGGATTCGCTGGTGAATCCATGGTCGATGGCCTTCCTCCCCGGCGGTGACATGCTCGTCACCGAGCGGCCTGGTCGTCTGCGCATCGTCCGCGGCGGCAAGTTGCTTCCGGAGCCCGTGGCCGGTGTCCCCACCGTAAAGGTTGGGAATCAGGGTGGCTTGCTCGATGTGGTGCTGCATCCGGACTTCGCCCGCAATCGCCTCGTCTACCTCTCGTACTCCAAGCCGAGTGCCGACGGCACGCGCAACACCACGGCCGTGATCCGCGGCCGATTCCAGAATGATCGACTGAACGATGCGCAAGAGATTTTCGAGGCGAACGCGTGGTCCACCGGCTTCGGCCATTACGGCGGACGGCTCGCGTTTGACCGCGACAACTATCTCTTCATTACCGTCGGCGATCGACAAGTCCCGCCAGCCGGCGATCTCGAGCATCACCCCGCGCAGGATCTGATGGTCCACAACGGGAAGATCATCCGGCTACATGATGATGGTCGCGTCCCCGCGGACAATCCGTTCGTCGGCCGCACCGACGCCCGCCCGGAGATCTGGAGCTACGGGCATCGCAACATGCAGGGCCTGCTCATTGACCCGCGCACCAACGAGTTGTGGGAGACGGAGCATGGGCCGCAGGGAGGTGATGAACTCAATCATCCAACGGCGGGGAAGAACTACGGGTGGCCAGTGGTTGGATTCGGCGTCAACTACCGCAGCGG
>JAYTDH010000399.1:0-4401 GCA_043736095.1 Gemmatimonas sp. | reverse complement strand
CCACCGCCGCGGCGGAATGAACTCGGCGATTGTTTTCGGTGTGATCGCGGCCGTGCAAGCGGCCTTCCTCTTTCTGCTGTTCATCTTCCTGTCGATTCGGCGTCGATACGACCGCCAGCGTCAGGCGACGTTCATGGCGGGGAAGCGCTTTCTCGCGGAGCCACTCCGCGATTGGGTGGTGGCCGGAGCGCGCCCCGAAGCGTTGGTGACCGCATTGCGCGCGTTGCCGCCAGGCACCGCAGTCGGCTATCTCGCGTTGCTCGCCCGCCAGACCATCACGATCGATCAAAAGGATCAGTTGGCCGAGGCGTTGCGTCGCGAGCCGTTTATCCACAGTGCGCTGGCGCAGCGGCACTCGCGGTACTGGTGGCGGCGGCTTGAGGCGGCGCGAGCGCTCTCGATTATCGGCACGCGGGACGATCAGGCGGCGGTGGCGGGTCTGCTGCGCGACGAGCATCCCGCGGTGCAAGTCGCCGCGGCATCGGCGCTGCCGAATGTCGCCGACGCCGAGATGCTGGGGCTCGTGGTGGACGAGATTTTCACGCTGCCGAAGGTTGTCCGGCAGTACGTGACTGGGATTCTTCGGCAGACACGCGGCATGGCGGGTGAGGCTCTGACTGGTCGCATCGAGAATGGCACGCAGATGGCTGAGCTCGCCGCATGGATCGAGCTCGCGGCGAGCATCGACCATCCGCAGGCCATCGCGGCGTCGGTGCGGCACGCGGCGCATCGTGCGCCGGCGGTTCGGCGAGCCGTGGCGAAAGCACTCTCGCGACACCCAGGGCCGGAGGCGGCGCGCGCACTGGTCGGTCTGCTCAAGGACGACGACCACAGCGTTCGCGCGCTCGCTGCGAAGGGACTCGGGCAGCTCGGTTCAGCGGCGGCGGTGCCGGCCCTCGCGCCTCTGCTTGCTGATCGCGTGTGGCAAGTGCGCTTGCGCGCGGCGCTGGCGCTCGCGCAACTGGGCGAGCGAGGCCGTGCCGCGTTGCGTCAAGCGCGCGAGGGCGGGGACCGATTCGCCCGCGAGATGGCGACGATGGTGAGCGGACTCACGGATGGCGCCGTGCTGGAGTTGGGCGACTCATGAGTGAAGGTGTCTTCGATTTCCTTCGTGCCATCGTGCTCTGGACCGATCGGTTCGCGCTCATGTACCTGCTGCTCTTGAGCACGTCGTATGCCATCCTGCTTGTGCTCTCCATACCGGAGCTCTGGAAGCACTGGCGGCTGGCCGCGGACGAGCATCTGCGCCGCCTCCTCGCGTCGGACGCGCTCCCACCGCTCTCGCTTCTGGTGCCGGCGCACAACGAGGAAGTGACCATCGCCTCGAGCGTGCTCTCGTTCCTCACGCTTGAGTATCCGCATCTCGAAGTCGTCGTGGTCAACGACGGGTCGAAGGACAAGACCGTCGAGGTGATGATGCGGGAGTTTGACCTTTATGAGGTCCCGCCCGCGTTTGCGGTGCGGCTCCCGACGAAAAACGTCCGTGGGTACTACCGCTCGCGTCGGCACGCGCGCCTCGTTGTGATCGACAAGGAGAATGGCGGCAAGGCCGACGCGCTCAACGCCGCGATGAATGCGTGTCGCCATCCGTTCGTGGTGGCCGTGGACGCTGACACGTTGATCGAGCCAGATGCCCTCGTGCGTCTCGCGCGCCCCTTTCTGCTTGGGGCCAACGTGGCGGCGGTCGGCGGGTCGGTGCGCGTGGCGAATCACTGCATTGTGGAACTCGGCCGTGTGCGCGAAGCGCGCGTGGCGCCGAACTGGATTGTCGGCTGTCAGGTGGTCGAGTATCTGCGGGCCTTTCTGTTTGGGCGTCTCGCGTGGAACATGCTTGGCGGCAACATCCTGATCTCCGGGGCGTTTGGGTTGTTCCGCAAGGAATTTCTTTTTGCGATTGGCGGCTACAAGACAGGGAACGTCACGGAGGACATGGACCTTTGCGTGCGGTTGCAGCGGCATCTCCACGAGAACGGGATCAAGGCCGAGTTGCCGTTCATCCCTGATCCGGTCGCGTGGACTGAAGTGCCCTCGGATTGGGGCGTGCTGGGGCGCCAGCGTGAGCGCTGGCATCGCGGGCTGATCTCCACGCTACTCGCGCACCGCGTGATGTTTTTCAATCCGCGCTACGGTGCGGCGGGAATGCTCACCTATCCGTTTTTCTTGGTCGGCGAGATGATGGCCCCTGTGGTTGAGGTGATCGGATGGATCGGACTGGTGGTGGGCCTCTCGATTGGCGCGATTAATTCGCAGTTCGCGATGCTGTTCCTCGTCGTGGCGATTGGCTTCGGCACACTGCTTTCTGTGTGGGCGATTGTGTTGGAGGAGTTTTCCTTCCGGCGGTACACGCGCCCGCGCGACATCTGGCGCCTGATTGGCTTCGCGTTGATTGAGGGGCTCGGATATCGGCAGATTACTGTGCTCTACCGCCTGAAGGCCTTCTGGAACTACCTGCGCGGCGTGGAGACGTGGGGGCGGATGACGCGCTCGGGCTTCGGCGTGCCACCGAGCAGTTCGGCGACACCGAAGTAGTCGAACGAGACGCGCGACTCTCGTCTCGCTACGTCATCCCTTGGAGTTCGCGCCGCACGCGTGCCACGAGTGAGGCCTCGCTGTCGCGGGTTTTCACGAAGGCGTCTGAGATGCGGATGCCGGAATCCTTCAGATCCTGCGGCGTGAAGTCTGCTGCGGAGTAGATTAGGACGGCGAGCGTGCGGAACCGTGTGTCGGTCCGGAGTCGGCGAGCAAACGAGAGGCCGTCCATGCCCGGGAGACCGGCGTCGAGAATCACGATGCGCACGCGCGTGCGCTCGAGCGTCGCCCACGCGGCATCTGCGTCGCCCACAGGAAGCGGCCGCGAGAACGGTTCGAGCAGCGCGCACAACACGTCGCGCATCGACTGGTCGTCCTCAACAATGAGAACGCCGGGCCGCGCGTCGAGCTCGTCGGTGGGGCTCGGTGCGACGTGAAGTTCGACAAAGAACTCGGTCCCGCCGCCGTCGGCACTTTGAAATCCGATGCGTCCTTTGTGCAGTTCGGTAATCGCCTTCGCGATGCTCAGTCCGAGCCCGGTGCCGCCCGTCCGGCGTGACTCGGCGCTCTCGGCCTGCTGGAATCGCCCGAAAATGCGTGAGGCGAACTCCGGAGGAATCCCCGCGCCATGATCGCGCACGCCGATGCGCACCGTGCCCCCTTCGATCGTGGCCGAGATCTCCACGGCGCCCTCCTTGGGCGAGAACTTCACGGCGTTGGAGATGAGGTTTGTGAAGACCTGCGTGAGCCGATCCGCGTCACCGAAGATCTCGATGTCCGCCACCTCGAGCATTTGGAGACGCACATCGGCCTCGCGGGAAAGGCCCTCAAGGCCCGCGAGTGTCGCTTCGATCACCGGCCGGAGTCGCAGGCGATCGTGTCGGATGGCTGCCTGCCCCGCGTCCATCTTCTCGATATCGAGGATGTCGTTGATCAGCCGGATCAAGCGTTCCGTGTTGGTGAGTGCGATGCGAAGGAGATCGCGCCCTTTCGGGGTGAGCTCCCCGCCCACGCCACCGAGCATGAGGCCGAGCGCACCGCGCATGGAGGTGAGCGGCGTGCGAAGTTCGTGACTGACGGTCGAGACGAAATCCGCCTTTAAGCGCTCCAGCTCCTTCAGCTTTTCGATATCGTCCTGCAACTGCCCCTCGCGCTCTTGGATGCTGTGCGCGAGCCGATCGAAGGTGCGCGCGAGTCGCGCCACCTCTTGATTCGGAGCGCGATGCACGTTGGGGAGTCGCGCATCCTCGTAGCGGCCGGCGTCGAGCGCCTCGGCGGCGACGACCACCTGGTTGAGCGACCGACCGACAAGGCGGAGGAGGATCGTCAGAAAGAGCGCGAAGACCATGACGGCACCGGCGCGGAGCAGGAAGGACTCCCACTCATCGAGGGCGGCGGCCGTCTCGGTGTCGGCCTGCAACTGGATGACGTCTTCGCGCAGCTCGCGCATCATCTGCTGGTGGACCGTCCGGAAGGTGTCCAGCATCACGGCGCCCGTGAGCAGGCTATCGGCGCCGGCCGTTCCATCGCGCAATCGCTCCCACCCCCCGTCGGCGGCGGCGTCCCTGAGCGCTGAGGAAACCTGGCGGTCCCAGGTGCGGATTAACGTGACGAGTTGCTCCGCATCGGTATGCACGCGCGGGTCGCGAATGATCAGGTTCTGGATGCTGCTGATGTCCGCCCCGAAGGCGCGTCGTCCCTGCTCGTACCGCTCGTGGAAGGCGCGGTCCGCGGTCATTAGATAGGCGCGATGCGCCGCGGCCATTGCCGTCACGTGGGTCAGGACGCGAGTCCCCGTGACCTCGGCCTGATGGAGTTGATCGAGCACCGTGTTCTGCGCGTGTTCCTCGTAGAGCGCACGATTCGCCGCGA
>JAYTDH010000398.1:0-2977 GCA_043736095.1 Gemmatimonas sp. | reverse complement strand
CGGCATCGCGGGCGAACTCCACGCACCGCTGCTCGAGCTCGTCGGCCTCCTGCAGCCGACCGAGGTCACGGATCGTGATCGCCATGTTGTGAAAGCATTCGGCGAGGCCACGCTTGTTCCCCAGCCGCTGATGCGCCGAGATCGCCAGGTGATAGAGCGCCAGCGCGCCGGAGTGGTCGCCTTCGATGTTGGCGATCGCACCGAGATTGCTCATGGCCCGCGCCACGAGCGCGTCGTCGCCGTCAGCGCGCGCGAGCTCCATCGCATCATTGAATCCACGTCGTGCCACGTCGAGCTCGCCGAGCACAAAGTGCGCGGCGCCGTTCAGCACCGTGGCGCGGCGCAGGCTCGCGCGGTCCTCGCTCGCCTCGATCGCGGGCAGGACGCCGGCGAGCCAGTCGCGGGCCTCGCGCGCGCGACCGGTGCGCACGAGCGACTCCGCGAGCAGTGCCGCAGTCTCAGGGTGTGCGCCGATGCGCTCCGTATTCGCGAGCAAGAGCGCGCCGGCATCGGTCCACGCGCCGGCGGACGCTAGGCGTTGCGCCTGCGAGCGGAGCTCAGGGATGCCGAGTTCCGCGTTCACTCCTCGTTCTCCAACAGGCGAAGGAGTCTCGGACGCGAGATCCCGAGTCGCCGGGCAGCCTCGCTCTTGTTGCCATTGCACTCGTCGAGCGCCTTGCGCACCGCCGCGCCGATGATGTCGGTGAGTAGCACCGCTGCACTCGCTTCAGTCGGTCGACCCACGGCGTCGAGCGACACGAACTCGAAGTCGGCCACGTCGAGCACCGGCTTGCTGGCGAGGAGGATCGTGCGCTCGATCACGTTGCGCAGCTCGCGGATGTTGCCCGGCCACGTTCGATCGCGCAGGGCGCGTTCGGCGCTGGCGTTGAGGCTCGGGCGCGGCACGCCATACTCGGCCGCGAACCTGCCGAGGAAGTGGCGCGCCAGCGGCACGATGTCCTCGCGACGATTCCGCAGAGGTGGCAGCGCCACGGGCAACACGTTGAGACGGTAGTAGAGGTCCTCGCGAAAAGTGCCGGCCCGGATCGCCGCCTCGAGATTCACGTGCGTCGCGGCGATCACCCGCACGTCGATCGCGATCGACCGCACGCCGCCCACGCGACGGATGCTCCGCTCCTGGAGCGCGCGCAGCAACTTCCCCTGCAGCGGGAGCGCGAGATGACCGATCTCGTCGAGGAAGATCGAACCGCCCTGCGCCATCTCGAAGAGCCCGGGCTTGGTCGCCGAAGCATCGGTGAACGCGCCCTTCTCATGACCGAAGAGATCGCTCTCGAGCAGGTGCTCCGGGAGTGCGGCGCAGTTGATGTCGACGAACGGTGACTCGCGGCGCGGTCCGTTGTAGTGAATGGCGCGCGCGATCAACTCCTTGCCCGTGCCCGTCTCACCGGTGATCAGCACGGTGACGTTGCTGTGCGGGATCACGCGCGCCACACGTTCGAGTGCCGCGGCGAGCGAGCCACTCGCGCCGAGGATCCCGTCGAAGGTGTACTTGCCCGCCTCGCCCGCGGCGAAGGCACGGCGATCGCCGCGCGAGAGTATCCGCTCTGCGGCCTCCTTGAGCCACGAACGCAGGAGATCGAGATCCTCGGGGAGTACGAAGAGCTGGTCGGCGCCGGCACGCATCACCGACGCTGCGAGGCGGTGCCCGGCCTGAGCCCCGATCACGGCGAATGCCGCGTCGCACTCGGCACGCAGCTCACGCGCCGCGCGCGGGAGCGCGGCTTCGTCGCCACCGGCGGCGATGAGGACCACGGCGCGCGTGGGATCGGCGTTGGTAGGGAGTGCGCGCGTCAGCTCGAGTGCGAGCCCGACCTCAGCGGCCAGCGTGGGCCAGAGATCACCGAACGAATCGCTGATGGCGTAGACCACGAGGGTACCCGTCGTCATGGCGCGCCCCGCGTCGCTCGGTCGCTCACTGACTGCCTGTGACGCACCACTGACCGTTCCACTACCAGGCGATCACGTAGTCCGTGAAACCGCCCACGTCGGTCTCGATCTCATGGGTCGAGGCCGTGAGTCGACTGAGCTGTTTCACCCACGGCTGGGATGCGCTCTCCCGGCGCCACACCGCCAGCAACGTCTGGATCGCCGTGTCGCGGGTATCGACGACGCCGTCGTCGTCGAGATCGTCGTCAGTCTCGAGGAAGTTGAACTTGAGGTCCGCAGGATCGGCGGCGGAGAACCGCAGGCCCGACGGCGCGAAGCCCACGATGAGGCGCGCCGGATCGACGAGCGTGATCGTGATCAGGACTGAGTCGCCAGGAGCGAACAGCGTCCCGTTCGGTCGCATGAAGAGCGCGTCTTTGTCGACGCGGAACCGGACGAAGACCGTGGAGTCTCGGCCACTCGGGCGCTTCTGATAGTACATGAACGCCTCACGATCCTCGCCCGCCTTGGCGTAGAACGAGACGATCGGGTTCGCGATCGCCGGGGCACCCGCTGCCGGCTCGAGCACGTTCACGTTCAGGCTGCTGTCGCCCACCGTGGGCGCGAGTGGCACGCGCGGTTCACTGGGAGAACCTGAGCACGCGACGAAGAGCATCAGTCCGCTGAGGGCGGTCCATCGAAGAACGGATGCGTGCATCGCGCGAGATCCAGTGGATTGAGTGAACGGGGCCGACGATGTCATAAGTGTACGAGTGTGTCTGCAGACGCGCATTCGGGATTCTCCCTCAATGAAGACCAGTAGCGCTCGACCCTACGGCGTCGCGAAGCTGCCGGTCACGATCACCACGCCGGCGGTCGTGCGGACCTCGACCGTCGATCCCGAGACTGACGTCGGCACAGGTTCACCGAGCTCTGTGCTGAACTCCAGTTCTGCGTCACCCAACGAACCGATCGTCGCACTGCCGAGCTTTACGCCGTCCATGAAGAACTCCACAGCGAGCCCCACTGGAAGATGCTCGACCTCGAGCTCGAGTTCACGCTTGGTATTGCTGTTCCGTGTGTCCCAAGA
>JAYTDH010000397.1:0-7948 GCA_043736095.1 Gemmatimonas sp. | reverse complement strand
TGCGCATCGCGTCCGCTACTGAACTCGCGCCATCTCCTTCACCCGCGTGGCACGTACAGGGGAGTCCGTGCTCGAAGGCGAAGTCAAACGCGGCCTTGTGCGCGGATGCTGGATTCCCAAACTCGCCACCCGCGAGGTCGAATCCGACCACGCCGTCATGCTTGAAGTCCACCGCGAGGCGCGCGAGGCCGAGCGAGACGTCGGGCGACATGTTGCGGATGGCGCAGACAATCACGCGCGCTGTGATGCCGTACTCTTTCTCCGCGCGCCGCAGGCCGCGGAGCGGCGCGGCGACGGCCTCAGTGAGCGAGAGTCCATTCTCGATATTCAACACCGGCGCATAGCGCGTCTCGAGATAGCGGATGCCTTCGCGCGCGCAATCCTCCGCCAGCTCGTACGCGATGCGCTCCATCGCTTCGGCGGTCTGCATCACCGCGAGCGTGTGGCCGAAGCGCGCGAGATACTCCTCGAGATTTCGTGCGTCATCGACGCGCATGTACTCGCGGAGCGCGTCGGGATCGTCCTCCGGCATCGGCACGCGCTGGTCGCGGGCGAGATCCAGCATCGTCTCGGGGCGCACAGAGCCGTCAAGGTGACAATGCAGTTCGGTCTTCGGGATCCGCCGGATAAGCTCACTGGTGATCGCGGCCACTCAGTCCTCGGAACTACGGGCCTGACGCGCGCTCACGATGCGCATCACGTAGCCGCCGCTCACCAGCGCATCATTCGCCACCGGAAGCCCGCGTGAATCCACGACGATGCGCGTGCCGGCGGCGACTTCGCCCGCGGCCGCGGCATCGGCCGCGCGCACGGCGTCCAACACCGAACTCCCCGGCGGCACACTCGCGCCAACGCCATTGACGAATACTCTGAGGGGCTCACTCACGGGGTCACCGGCTTGGGGGCGACAATCTTAAAACGCGGCGCCTGCAGTGCATCGGTCAGGACGAGCCGCCCCTGTGGCGCACGCTTCATCGTGGCAATCAGTGCATCGAGGATCATCACATTCGTCTCCTCCGCAACAGCGGGACCGGCCAGCGCGAGTCCGTCCTCGCCGCCCGCCATAAAATCCGACATCGCCACGCGATACACGCGGCGGTCGTTCAACGGACGGCCATCACGCATCGTCACACTGCGTATGCGCTGCCCACGGGCCGCCGCTGAGTCGTACTCCACTACCACGCCGCTGATATGAAAGCTGGGGGCGTTCCCCTCGACGAGCGACTCCAAGTAGCGTCGGATCTCCGCACCGCGGGCCTCAATCACGACGAGACGGTTCGAGAAGGGCATAATCTCGAACAGATCGGCCCAGCGGATATCTCCCGCGCGGAGTTCAGCGCGAATACCGCCATTGTTCATCACGGCGATGTCCGCGCGTGCGGCATCACGCTGCGAATCCGCGAGCAGATTCCCCAACGCGTACTGCGCACTGCGGCGCGGCCACAATACGTCCGTGGCTGCGATCTTAATCCCGATGCGCGCCGCCACTGCGCCTTCAGCCGCCGCAACCAGTGCCGCGACGGTCGAGTCCGGCTGCACTCGACCCGGAATCACCTCACGCACTTCGGGGCGCGTGACCGTCAACGGACCATCGAGCGGGATGTCAATCAGGCCCAGGGCACGGCCGCTCGAGCGCGCCTGCACAATCGGGGTCCCGACAACAATCGTCCGCAGTTCGCTATGCGTGTGCCCTGAGACAATCGCATCGAGCGTCCCTGGGCCAACCGCCCGCGCCAGATCGAAGATTTGGCCGCGGCAGTTGTCCGGATCATCGCGATCACAGAATCCGCCGAGGTGCGCCACGAGGAGCACCCGGCGTGCCCCGCGCGCGCGCAGAGCCGCCGCGTGCTCGCGGATCAGCGCCGCCGGCTGCACGAAGCGAAGATCCGCAACGTACGACGCGCGCGTCGTGAACGGCGTGGCGGGGTCAGCGATTCCGATTACGCCGATCTTCACGCCACCAGCCAGCGTGATGATCGTGTCGTCTGGCACCCAGGGCGTATCCGCGCCATCGGCGCCAGTGACGTTCACCCCGAGCACTGGCGCGCGCAGTTCGCGCAGGCGATTGCGCAGCGTGTCCTGACCGTAGTCGAACTCGTGATTCCCAAGCGCGATTGCATCCGTGCCCATCGCGTTGATAATCGGCACAAGCGAGCGACCATACACCAAGTCCGATGCCGGTGTGCCCGAGAAAAGATCGCCGCCATTGAGCAGAATCGTTGTGCACACCGGCGCGCACTCGGCGCGCGCGTCCCGCACCATCCCCGCGAGATCAGCGAGTCCACCGCGCAGACCACTCGTGCCATCGGGACGCGCGGTGAAGGCGCCGTGAAGGTCGTTCATCCCGATAATGCGGAGCGACGGGCGCGGCGCCAACATCCGCCAGTTCTCTTTGTAGACATCCCGCGGCTCAATCGTGCCGCGCCGACGAATCTCCTCGATGATCAACTCGCGCAACTCGCGTGTGCCCTCGTACACCACCGGCGCGCCGCGGAGCATGTCGTAGCCACCCCCGCCCCCCGCGCGATAGTTGTTGATCGCGACCGTGAACGAATCGGTGTCCGCCACCGGACGGCCGTTGCGCGTGAGCCGCGCGATGCGACGGCCCATCGGACGGGAGAGATCGATCGTATAGTCGAGCCCCTGCAACATGTCGTAGTTGTAGCCCGGGATGTTTTCGTCGGGCACCACGCGGAGCGAACCGTCGGCCTCGCGCTTCACGAGCCAGTAGCGCGCCGTGTGCTCGAGAAAGGCGCGGATCTGCGCGCCACTCAAACGAAGCGCGCGCAGCGTGTTCTCGTACGGGTAGAGCGCCACGAGCCGCTCAACCGTAATCGCGCCGGGCTCGAACGAGGCACCAAGGTTGAGCGCCGAAGCGATGCTGAGTTCGGCCCCCGACTCCTTCATCTGAACGGCCTGAATGAGATCGATCAACGGCGTGTCGCGCAGGCGGACCGAATCACCATGCCAGGTCGCGGTCGTCCGGCCGACCACGGAGGTTGAGTAGGCAACGGCCGCGCGGTGCGCCCGGTCGAGCGCGCGCACGATGTCGGCGCGCTCGGGCTGGCCGCGCACCTGCACCGTCTCGCCATGCTTCGCGACGACCGCCCACTTTCCATCGCGCTGCGCCAGCGCGAGCGTCGCAATCGCCACACTCGTCGCCCAGTTTTTGGGCTGCACCACCAGGACACCGTTGATCGTGGTGTCCGTCACTTCGCGATGCGAGTGGCCGATGACAATCGCGTCGACTCCCGCGACATCGCGGGCCACGCGCGCCATCGGGTTCTCGCTCGGCATTTCTGTGCCGATTGTGTCGTACGACGAGAGCTCGCCGATCCCCGCGTGCGCGACCACAATCACGAGATCCGCTCCGGCGGCGCGCGCGGCCGCCACCTGCGGCGGCAGCGCGGCAACGATATCCGTAATCTCGACGCGTCCGCGCAGGTTATCGCGGTCCCAAATCATCGATCCGGGGTTCGTCACGCCGATAATCGCGACCTTCACCCCGGCGCGCGTGACCATCGTGTATCCGGGGAACGCGGGGCCACCGTCGAGACGACGCGTGTTAGCAGCGAGGAACGGGAACTTGGCCTGCCGGATGGCGCGATCGAGAATCGGCACGCCGTAGTTGAACTCGTGGTTCCCCAAGGCGGCGGCATCGTACTGCATCGCGTTCATCGCGAGCATCACGGGATGCGGTGCGAGCGAGTCCACCCGTCCCGCGACATAGGTCATCGCGTTGCCTTGCAGGAGATCCCCAGCATCCACCAGCACCACGCGGCCGGGCGCGCTGGCCCGCAGCGAGTCAATGATTGTCGCCGCGCGGGCGAGGCCGCGGAGGGTATCGGCGCGGCCGGTGACGTAGTCCCAGCCCCGAAGGCGGCCGTGGACGTCGGTGGTCGCGGCGACCTTGATGGTCACCTGGTCCTGCGCCCCCGCGGACGCGGCGAGGCCCAAGGTGGTGGCGGTGCCCAGCACGAGGGCGACGGCAACTGCGGAGACGGGACGTGGCAACATCCTGAAGCATACCGTCCTCAGGGGCGGCATTGCAGGGTGTGGCACAGGGTGAGCTGATAGGATGTGCTAGGCGGCGAGCTAGACGGTGATCAATGGTTGACGCCCGCCTAGGCGAGCCCCCAACGTTCATCTTCCCTTGCCCCGATACAGGACCGTGACAGCTCCTTCGCTTCTCGTCCACGCCCAGTCCCGGCAGATTACCCCCGTGATTCTCCCCCGCCTCTCCGACTCATGCCGTTAATCATCGGCGTTGCCGGCGGCTCAGGCTCCGGAAAAACGACCGTCGCGCGCCGCGTTGCTGATGCCCTCTCCGGGGCTCGTTGTGCGTTCATTGACATGGACGCCTACTACCGCGACCACCAAGCGAAGTCGCACGATGAGTTGCGGCAACTGAACTGGGATCACCCGGACGCGTTCGACCTCGACCTGCTCGAACAGCAGCTCTCGCGGCTGGCCGCCGGAGAGGCGATCGAAAAGCCAGTCTATGATTTCACGCGTCACCGTCGGAGCGCAGAGCCCGAGCGGATCGAGCCTGCTGATGTCATCGTGATCGACGGGATCCTGCTCCTCGTGGAGGAACGGATTCGCCGGCATCTCGACATCAAGGTCTTTGTGGATACGGACCCCGACACGCGCCTGATTCGGCGCATCCGCCGCGATATGGCAGTCCGCGGACGTCCGCTCGAAGAGATTCTCGATCAGTATCTCACGACCGTGCAGCCCATGCACCTACAGTTCGTCGAACCAAGCAAACGGTACGCCGACTTGATCATCCCGCGCGGCGGACAGAATGAGGTCGCTATCGACCTGCTGCTCGCCGCCATCCATCGTCGTCTCGTAGGAGTTCCCGCGTGACCGCACCAGCTGTTGCTCAATCCGATCGCATCCTCGTGGTGGACGACGAACCCGACATTGTCGCGTTGGTCGTCTATCATCTGGCGAAGGCGGGTTATAAAGTCTCGTCCGCCTCCACCGGAACCGATGCGCTCGCGTTGGCCAAACGCGATCGTCCCTCGCTGATTGTGCTCGACCTCATGCTCCCCGGCATGTCCGGTTTCGATGTCCTTGCCAAGTTGCGCGACGAGGAGTCTACCGCGACTCTGCCCGTGCTCATGCTCACCGCGCGGAAGGAGGAGCCGGACCGCATTCGCGGCCTCGAGCTCGGGGCAGATGACTATCTCACGAAGCCCTTCTCACCGCAGGAGCTCGTGCTCCGCGTTGGCGCAATCCTCCGTCGGCTTGGCAGCGCCGGTGATCAGGGCGACGTCATTCAGTGCGGCCCCATCCGCATCGACCGCTCGGCGCATCGGGTGCTCGTCGACGGTCACGAAGTCGAACTCACACCGACCGAATTCAAGTTGCTGCTCACCCTCGCCGAGCGGCGCGGACGCGTGCAGGCACGGGCGCATCTATTAGAGACTGTCTGGGATGCCGCGCCCGATATCCAGACGCGCACCGTGGATATGCACATCCAGCGGTTGCGCACCAAGCTCCATCCGGCGGGTGACCTGATCGAGACCGTGCGCGGCTTCGGCTATCGTCTCAAGAGTGGCAAGGACGGGTGAGGCTCGCCCAGCGACTCCTGCTCGGCGCGCTCATCGTCGTCGGGTTCCTCGCGGTCCTCATCGTGACGTTCGTGGACCGACAGTTGACCGAGCGCCTGCAGGACGATGCGAAATCGTTCTTGGCGCGCGAGGCTCGGCTCGCTGGCGTGTTGTGGCAGTACGAAGGCGGTGATGCGGATTCGCTGGCCGACCGGATTGGTGACGCGCTTGGGCGGCGAGTGACGCTGGTCGACACCGGTGGCGTGGTCGTGGGCGATTCGGAGTTCGATGGCGCGTCACTCGATGCTCTGCAGAACCACCTGACGCGCCCCGAAGTCGCGACCGCAATCCGCGATTCGATCGGATCGTCGCTCCGCCCTTCACCCTCCACTGGCGACGAGGAGCTGTACGTCGCCGTGCGTGTGCGCGGGCGTGGCGTCGCGCGCGTCTCGCTGCCGACGGCGAGCATCGCCGCGGTGACGAATGCGGCGCGACGCGACGTGCTTGGTGCCTCGCTCGTCGCGCTGATGGGGGCGCTGGTAATCGCGTGGCTGTTCTCGCGGAGCGTCTCGCGGCCGATCGAGGAGCTCCGCGATGTCGCCCAGGCGCTCGCGGACGGCGACCTAGCCCGCCGTCCCACAATGCGCGCACCGGGTGAGATCGGCGACCTGGCCGAGGCGCTGCGCGAATTGGCCGAGCAGCTGTCCGCGCGCCTCCGGGCACTCGAGGCCGACGAGACGCTGCTCGTCCAACTGACAGAATCGTTGATCGAGGGCGTCATCGCCGTCGACACGGCTGCGGTGGTGGTGCGCATCAATGAGACCGCGCGTCGGATTCTCGGTACGCGCGCGCCACTGCCATTCCCGGTGGATGGTCTCCCGCGCGATTCCGCATTGCGCGAGGCCCTAACGTCGGCGCTCGCGGGCGAGACGATTGAGGATGTCGAACTCGTCATCAGTGGGCGCACGATTAACATCACCGCGCGTCCGCTCACCGGTGGCGGAGCCGTGCTTGCCTTGTTCGATCTGACGCGGGTTCGCCGCCTCGAGGCCGTGCGCCGCGATTTCGTGGCGAACGTGTCGCACGAACTGCGCACGCCACTGACGATCGTCGGAGGGTTCGCCGAGACGCTCGCCGAGGCGGACGTGCCGACCGAGGCGCGCCGTGGGTTCGCCGAGCGGATCCTGAACAACACGCGCCGCATGCAGCGGATTGTGGACGACCTGCTCGATCTCTCGCGCATCGAATCCGGGGGTTGGGTCCCGAATCCCGCCAAGATCGCCGTGGCGACCGTGATGGCCGATGTCATGGCCGCCACACGGGATATCGCGGAGCGCAAAGGCCTCGTGCTCGATCTGGAAGTCGGCGCCGACGCCGAGGAGGTGTTCGCGGATGCGACCGCGCTGCGCCAGGTCCTCGGGAACCTCGTGGACAATGCGGTCCGCCATACCGCCTCGGGCCAGGTGACGATGTTCACCGAACGGCACGAGCGCGGTATCCTCGTGGGCGTTCGTGACACCGGGACGGGCATCGAAGCCGAGCACCTTCCACGCATTTTCGAGCGCTTCTATCGTGTGGATCCGGGGCGTTCGCGCGAGCAGGGTGGCACCGGCCTCGGGCTCTCCATTGTGAAGCATCTGGTGGAGGCCCACGGGGGCCGGGTGCGTGCGGCCTCCGAGGTCGGGCGCGGCACGACAATCACCGCGCTTTTCCCGCGGGCATCGGCGTAGTGTAACGGCCCGTTACACGTTCGTTGCACGACCGTGGGGGCCTCGGTACGGGCGTGCTAGAGCTTTGAGGGGCTTGGGGAAGGATTCCCTCGCCTGAACCTCTGACTCTATCACGAGACGCCAATGCGCCGTGTACTGCTGCTCCTCACCGCTGTGCTGTTCCTCCCCCTGTCGAGTGTCTCATCGCAATCGTCGAGCACGGGCCGCATCGTCGGCCGCGTGCTCGACGCCGCGAACGGCAGCGGCCTGACCGACGCAGGCATTCAGATCGTCGGTACGACGCTCGGAACGATCTCTGGCATTGATGGCCGCTTTTCACTCAACGCGGTTCCCGCGGGCACCGTGACCATCATGGTCCGCCGCATCGGATACGCGCCTAAGACAATCACGGGGATCTTCCTCGAGGCCGGCAAGACGTTCGAGCAGGACCTCTCGCTCGCCGCCGCAAGTGTGCAGCTCACCGCGCAGGTGGTGACGGCCGAAGCCGAGCGCGGTACGGTCAACGAGGCGCTTGATACGCAGCGCAACGCGACGGGCATCGTGAGTGCCGTCACCGCCGAGCAGATGGCGAAGAGCCCAGATAGCGACGCCGCGAAGGCCGTTGCCCGCGTGTCAGGCGTCACGGTGCAGGACGGCCGGAGCGTCTTCGTGCGCGGA